>JAYUBZ010000344.1:0-3722 GCA_043740595.1 Gammaproteobacteria bacterium | reverse complement strand
CTCTATCGGCTGGATGGACCCAACCGCCTGCGCATCGTGCGCGACATGCCCGATGCAGACAGCCGCATCAGTGACGTGCGGACACTGCTGGATGCCCTGAGTCCGGGAGACGAAACAAGAGTGAAGGAAGAGGGACGGACAACCGCTTGATGAGGTAAGCCTGCGCAAGGAAGTCAGGGAAATGGCGGTGACGCCCTTCCCTGCCGACGACGTCATTGATGAAAGAATACGTGGAAAATGTCGGACAAGACAGGCGGGGCAGAGGCTGACCTTTGTATGCATACTATGCAAAGCCACCGCTACAACTCAGGAAACAAGGCCTCCTCATAACCGAACAAACGCACATCCTTCAAGCGCATGGGATAAAGCACGCCGTCCAAGTGGTCACACTCGTGCTGCACCACCCGCGCGTGAAAACCCCGCGCCTCCCGCTCGATAGGCGTCCCGTGCTGATCAAACCCTTTATAGCGCAGGTGCGTGTAACGCGTAACCACGCCACGCAGACCCGGCACGCTCAGGCAGCCTTCCCAGGCATCGTCGGTATCCG
Source organism: Gammaproteobacteria bacterium (assembly GCA_043740595.1). Classification (GTDB taxonomy): domain Bacteria; phylum Pseudomonadota; class Gammaproteobacteria; order Acidiferrobacterales; family UBA6901; genus JANNJF01. The sequence goes on along the minus strand of JAYUBZ010000344.1, from coordinate 3,175 downwards.
GCGCCAGGACTTCTATTTGCGGATTGACCAGCACGGTGGTCGGCACCGGCTCCATCCCGGGATAACGCGCATTGACCTCGATGCCGAAGATCACCACCCGCTGGGACACGCCGATCTGCGGGGCGGCGAGGCCGGCGCCGTTCTGCGCTGCCATGGTGTCGAACATATCCGCTATCAGGGTATCGAGTTCCGTTGTGTTAAAATCGGCGACCGGCTCGGCCACGCGATACAGCACCGGATCGCCCATTTTCAGAACACGCTTAATCGCCATAGTCTTGCCTGATTCGAATTCCTGTCAGAATTGCGACATACTATAATAGTTTTTTGGTCACCAAGGAAAAAACTGTGTCCCGGATAATTACTGCGTTACTGTTAATCGTGGCGACAGCCATCCCACCTGGGGTATCGGCGGCGACGGACAAGGAAAATACCTACAACGTGGAAGTACTGGTGTTCGCAACAAGGCTGCCGCAACTTGAGGGAAATGAATTGTGGACCCGGGAGACCGCTGATGAGGTCGCACCCGACAGCACCGATGCGCAAGCGCCGAGTCCAGTGGCGCCACCCGGCATACTCGCCGCCGCGGCCAACGATCTCGCCAAGGACGGCCGCTTCCGTATCCTGGCCTACTACAGCTGGATACAAACGGCCGATGCCAAATCCGCGAGCAAGCCGATTCGACTCAGCGGCACCAACGCCAAAAATCCGGATGAACTGACCGGGACCCTGCGCCTGTACCTCAGCCGCTACCTGCATCTCGACCTCAACCTGAATTATACGGAGAAAACCAGCGATGCCGGCGTATCCAACGCCGGTACAGGCATGATTACCTATCGCATCGACGAGCAGCGACGGGTCAAGAGTCAGGAGACCCACTACTTCGATCACCCGAAATTCGGCGCCTTGATACGGCTGACACCGGTGACGACGGGTAAATAGCCTCACCGCAACACACCACAGCGTGGTTTAGTGTGGCGTGACCAGCATCGGGATGACCTGCTCCAACAAGGCGCGCACGTTCTCCATGCCGGACTCCAGGGTCTTTTCGATTTTAGCCAGGCTTATCACACCCTCCGCCTTGCCGGCCGCGGGATTGGCGATAACGGAAATACTGGCGTAGCACAGACCGAGCTCGCGCGCGAGACAGGTCTCGGGCATGCCGGTCATGCCGACAATGTCCGCACCATCCTTCTCCAGACGCTTGATCTCCGCGATGCTCTCGAAGCGTGGTCCCTGAGTGGCGGCATAGGTGCCGCGTTCCGCCACGCCAATCTTGGCGGCCTGTGCCGCGCGCATCAGAAATTGGCGCAGCTCTTCACAATAAGGAAAAGTAAAGTCGATGTGGGTGACGGATTTTTGCTCGTTACCGAAATAAGTATGGCTGCGTCCGTAGGTGTAGTCGATTATCTGATCGGGGAATACCAGACTTCCCGGCAGCAGTGAGGCGGTAATGCCGCCCACCGCGTTCACCGCGATCACGTGGGTGGCACCGGCCTCCTTCAACGCCCAGATGTTGGCGCGGTAATTGACCGCGTGGGGAGGAATGGTGTGGCCATGTCCATGGCGCGCCAGAAACACCGCTTCCTGTCCACCCAGGCGCCCGAACACGAGCGGTGTCGACGGCTCGCCGAAGGGCGTACGCATGACCTCGCGCCGCGTGATTTCCAGATTCTTGAGATTGGTGAGGCCGCTGCCGCCGATAATGGCTATAAGTGTCATGCTATCTGTTCACTGTGGCTGATGCGATGATTCGGCGACGGCAAAAATTCCGGGTGCATTGCGCAAATACCCTTTGTAGTCCATGCCGTATCCGAAGACATAGCGATCCGGGACCATGAGACCGATAAACTCCGCATCGATACTCAGGGAACGTGGACGCTCCTTTTTGACCATGACTGCCTTGAAGACCTCGCGTGCGCCCTGCTTGAGATAATAATCCTCGATCGCCGCCAGGGTTGCACCTTCATCGAGTATGTCGTCGACCAGCAAGATACTGCGTCCCTGAGGCGGCAGGTAAGGTCCGGCCATCCACCGCAGATCGGTACCGTGCAGACGGTTGCCGTAGCGCGTTGCATGTATGTAATCGATCTGCAGGGGAAACGGCAACATCGGCAATAACTTGCCGAAGGGCACCAACCCGCCGTTCATGAGACACACCAGCAGCAGGTTACGATCGGCGAGCTGCTGGGTAATGGCGTGCGCCATGCCTTCCAAGGCGGCTTCAATTTGTGGTCCCGTGTACAGGCGCTCGGCCTGTTCGAGAACCCTCCAGGCCTGCTGCGCGGTGACAGGCTCCAAACCAGTGCTGTCCATTTGACGATCAGTAGGTGAAGGTGACAGTGTTTTCGTCCATGGCCTCGCTGATGACATAGGCGCCGCCGACGGTTTCCTCGATCTCCGGTATCAGATCCTTACCCCACAGCTCCAGGGTCGGGGTGCAAACCTTGAACCGCACCCCCGCCTCATGCGCATCCTTGATAAAATCGTAGACACTCTTCGGGCTGCCTTCCTGCACATACAATTTATCGGCGACTCCCTTGACCGCCAGCTCACCGGCACGGGCGGTCAGTATCACCTCCACCTCATACTCCATCGCCGCCGCCACGGTGGCCTGAAAAAAGGGTGCGCCCAGCTCAGCGCCGTTGGAGGGGTCGGTATTGACCATCACTATCATCAATTTATTGCGCATTTAGGATGGGCTCCATATTTATTCTATACCCAGGGCTTGCATCAACTACCTGCCCCGCTATCTTGCATGCTCAGTATATCGATGCCTCGGTGAGATTGCCACAATGCGTCTATAGCAATACCAGCGATATCGGCGTGAAGGCGGTCCGGTATTTCGTAGGGTGGGCATCGCCCACCGTCGGTGCACCGTCGAAGCCGCGTCTGGTGGGCGATGCCCACCCTACGTTCTATTAGCAGAAGGCCGTCGGCGCCATCACAGCATGTGAACTCAATATTCCAGCGCTTTCAGATATTCGCGAAATTTACCCGAGAGCTCCGGGTGCCGCAGGGCATACTCCACCGTCGCCTGAAGATAACCGAGCTTATCGCCGCAATCATAACGCTTGCCGGAAAATTCGTAGGCCAGTACCTGCTCTTTTGTCAGCAGACTGGCTATGCCATCGGTGAGCTGTATCTCGCCACCCGCACCCGTCTTAACTTTCTCCAA
>JAYUBZ010000343.1:0-3404 GCA_043740595.1 Gammaproteobacteria bacterium | reverse complement strand
GATCCACCACCGCACCACCTCCAGCCTCGCGGCCGCCCAGGCGGCGAACGTTCCCGCAGGCAGCCTCGCCAAGCCGGTCATCCTCGAAGACGATCAGGGTTATGTGATGGCGGTGCTGCCCGCCAATTGCCGGTTGGCGTTGGGCAGCCTGCACCTGTTGTTGCACCGCCGGCTGGGTCTGGCCACGGAGCAGGCGGTGGCGGGTCTGTTCAAGGACTGCGAGCGGGGCGCAATACCGCCGGTGGGGCAGGCCTACGGATTGGAGGTGGTGGTGGATGACAGTCTCGCCCGTCAGCCGGATATTTATTTCGAAGGCGGCGATCATCGCGCCCTGCTGCACGTGCGGCATGCGGCCTTGGCGGGCCTGTTGCCCGGCGCCCGGCACGGCAATATCAGCCATCGGGTGATTTAGCCAGCTAGGGAACCTCTGAACAAGTCCCCTCTCCCTCGTGCACTTCGGGGGAGAGGGTTAGGGTGAGGGGGAGAATCATGCATTTTTCCCTCACCCTGGCCCTCTCCCCAAGCCCCCTTCGGGGAGGCATAACCCGCACGGAGAGGGGAACGAAGCATGATCGTTCTTGCTACTTGTTCAGAGCTTCCCTAGCCCGCAACCGGGGTGTCTGTGGTGCGGGCTGCATCATCCATAGCGCTCCTGCACCCCACGCTGTAGGTCGCCTGGCCACTGTCGCCCAGGTTTTTGTGGATTTTGCGCCGAGTCCCGGGTGCGCGCTGGGTCCCACGTGTTGACGCCAGACCCTGACAGGCTCCGGCGCTTTTTTCTCGAAACCCGGTGAATGCCCGGCTATTGCGCGTCTGCCTATGCGCTTGCCCGCCTATTCAGGCTATAATTCTCCCGTTTCTACTCCGCTCCCCGTCCCCCAACCGGTGGGCGGGTTCCGCGTGTTTTTGGAGGGTATGTATGCCGATTTATGAGTACGCCTGTCAGGCCTGTGGCCACGAATTCGAGGCCATCCAGAAATTCAGCGACGCCGCGTTGAGCGACTGCCCGAAGTGCGGCAAGTCGCCCCTGAAAAAGTTGATCTCCGCCGGGGGTTTCCAATTGAAGGGATCCGGCTGGTACGCCACGGACTTCAAGGGGGGTTCCAAGAAAAGCGATTCCTCCGGCGGCTCCGATTCCAGTTCGGGCTCTGATTCCGGTTCAGGTTCCGGCTCCGATTCCAGTTCGGGCTCTGGTTCAGGTTCCGGTTCCGGCTCCGATTCCAGTTCGAGTGCCTGCGGCACCAAGGCGGGTGGTTGCGGCGGTGGATGTGCCTGATGCAAGCCGTGTTGCCACCGACGAGCCCCGCATGAGTTGGAATAGAATGTCGCAACTGCGGCAGTATCTCATTGCCGGCCTGCTGGTGTGGTTGCCGATACTGGTGACGGTGCTCATCATCAAGTTCCTCATCGACCTGATGGACACCACCTTGCTACTGCTGCCGAGTGCGATCCAGCCGGAGACCCTGCTTGGTTTCAACATCCCTGGCCTCGGCGTGGTGTTGTCCGCCGTGGTGTTGTTGTCCACCGGCATGGTGGTGACCAACTTCATGGGACGCAACATGGTCAGCCTGTGGGAGCGCCTGCTGATGCGCATCCCCCTGGTGCGCCCCATCTATTCCGCCGCCAAGCAGTTGTCGGAGACCTTGTTCAGCGGTTCCGGCAAGTCGTTTCGCAAGGTGGTGCTGGTGGAGTATCCGCGCCCCGGTCTGTGGACCCTGGCGTTTCTCACCGGCGACGGCGTGAGTGAGGTGATCGAAAAAACCGGGCGCGACCTGGTGAATATTTTTGTACCGACCACGCCCAACCCCACGTCGGGTTTCTTTCTCATGGTGCCCTCGAAAGATCTCATCGAGCTCAGCATGAGTGTCGACGCCGGTATTAAACTGATCCTGTCCGCGGGGGCGGTGGGGCCGGACGATAAAAAGCCCGAGGTGGGGCCGCAGAACGGAAAGGCCGGTGCGGTGTAAGTCCGCCGTCACGCCGCGCGCGCAGAAAATATTTTTCAACATTCACGTCAGATCAAGGAATCAGTCATGCGCAGTCATTATTGCGGGAAGCTCGACACCGCCCTGGTGGGGCAGACCGTGCGGTTATGCGGATGGGCCAGCCGCCGCCGCGATCACGGTGGGGTGATCTTCGTCGATCTGCGTGACCGCAGTGGTTTGGCCCAGGTGGTGTTCGATCCGGACAATGCAACCGCCTTTGCCATCGCCGAGGGCGTGCGCAGCGAGTACGTGTTGCGCGTCACTGGCACGGTGCGCAAGCGTCCCGCCGGCACCGAGAACCCGCACATGCCCACGGGCATGGTGGAGGTGGCGGTGCAGGCGGTGGAGGTATTGAACAAATCCGAGCCGCTGCCGTTCCAGCTGGACGACACCGACTTAGGCGAGACCGTGCGCCTCAAGTACCGTTATCTCGATCTCAGGCGTGAGGGCATGCGGCGCAATATTCTGCTGCGCCATCATCTGGTCAAGACCCTGCGGCGTTACCTGGAAGACCGCGACTTTGTCGAAATCGAAACCCCGGTGCTGACCAAGTCCACGCCGGAAGGCGCGCGCGATTATCTCGTGCCGAGCCGCACCCATCCGGGACATTTCTTCGCCCTGCCGCAGTCGCCGCAGCTGTTCAAGCAGATGCTCATGGTGGCCGGCTTCGAGCGTTACTACCAGGTCACACGCTGCTTCCGCGACGAGGACCTGCGCGCCGACCGCCAGCCGGAATTCACCCAGCTGGATATCGAGACCTCGTTCCTGGACGAGAACGGCATCATGGACATCATGGAAGACATGATGCGCAGCGCCTTCAAGACGGTGCTGAACGTCGACCTGCCCAACCCGTTTCCGCGCATGACCTACGCCGAGTCGGTGCGCCGCTACGGTGTCGACCGGCCGGACCTGCGCATCCCCCTGGAACTGGTGGACGTGGGCGATCTGATGAAAGGGGTGGAGTTCAAGGTGTTTTCCGGCCCGGCCAATAACCCGGTTGGCCGTGTTGCCGCCCTGCGTCTGCCCAATGGCGAGAAGTTGTCGCGCAAGGACATCGACGACTACACCACCTACGTCGCCAACTACGGCGCCAAGGGCCTGGCGTATATCAAGGTCAACGACATCGGTAAGGGACGCGAGGGCCTGCAGTCGCCGATCCTCAAGTTTCTGCCGGACGCGGTGATCGCCGCCATCCTGCAACGTTGTGGCGCCGCCAGCGGCGACCTGATTTTCTTCGGCGCCGATAACAAGAAGGTGGTGAACGACGCCCTGGGCGCGCTGCGCCTCAAGCTTGGTCACGACCAGAAGCTCCTGGTGGGCGAGTGGCGGCCGCTATGGGTGGTGGACTTCCCCATGTTCGAGTACGACGCCGACGCCAAACGCTGGGTGGCCCTGCACCACCCGTTCACCGCGCCCAAG
>JAYUBZ010000342.1:0-5482 GCA_043740595.1 Gammaproteobacteria bacterium | reverse complement strand
GGTTCGCGCAAGGGTCCTGCGGGTAGGCAGCGGCCGTTGCCGAAGCGGCGTTCGCCATCCACCACGGCAATTTCAATGTCGCGCCCAAGCCGGTAGTGTTGCAGTCCGTCGTCGCTGATAATGACATTGCAGCGGTGTTCGAGCACCAGCATATCGGCGTCCGCCACCCGGTTAGGTCCAGCGACTACCGGACAACCGGCACGGCGCGCCAGCAACACCGGTTCATCCCCGACCCTGCGCGGATCGGAATCGGGCAACACCTGCAATGGCCAGGTGCGCGCATTACCACCGTAACCACGGGTGACGATGCCCGGACGCCAGCCCTGTTGGCGCAGCAACTCCGCCAGCCAGATCACCAAGGGCGTCTTGCCGGTGCCGCCAACGGTAATATTGCCCACCACGATGACCGGGACGGACAGGTGCTGTACGCGTAGCACTCCTATGCGATACGCCAGGCGGCGTATCCCGATCAGCAGGCAGTAGAGTCCGGCGAGGGGCAGCAGCGCTGTACTCAACCATGTTTTTAGTTGCCAGTGAACTCCCGGGTCACGCACGCGATCGTTCCTCAATCTGTGCCGGATGGGCAGTCGGCGGGTTAAGCGCCCGGCTCGCTGAACTGGATACGGTAAAGTCGCGCATACGCCCCGTTACGCTCCAGCAACTCCTGATGGGTGCCGGTCTCCATCAACTTGCCACGATCAAGCACCACGATGCGATGGGCATTTTCGATGGTGGATAAGCGATGCGCGATCACCAGGGTGGTTCGATTCTCCATGAGTTTTTGCATCGCCGCCTGCACGTAACGCTCGGACTCGGCATCCAGGGATGACGTGGCCTCGTCCAGGATCAGGATAGGCGCATTCTTGTACAAGGCACGCGCGATGGCGATGCGTTGGCGCTGGCCGCCGGACAGACGCACACCGCGCTCCCCCACCATGGTGTTGAGACCCTGCGGCAGACGTTCGACGAAATCCATGACAAAGGCGGCCCGCGCTGCCTCCTCCAAACGTGCCTGGTCGATGGCTACTCCATCTCCATAAGCGATGTTGTTGCCGATGGTGTCGTCGAACAACACGGTCTCCTGGCTTACCAGGGCGATGTGACTGCGTAGATTGTTCAGTCGCAGATCGCTGATGTCTACGCCGTCCAGCAGCACGGCGCCTTTTTTCACAGCATAAAATCTGGGCAGCAGATTGGCAGCGGTGGTTTTACCGCTGCCGGAGGCGCCCACCAGCGCCACAATCTGGCCGGGTTCGATCACGAACGAAACGTCGTCCAGCACTGGTAATGCTGTGGCGTCGTAGTGGAAGTGGACATTGCGGTATTCCACCCGGCCTTTGACGGCGGCGATCTCTCGCGTACCGGTATCCACTTCAAGGACCTCGTCTATCAGGCCGAACACGCTCTGTGCCGCCGCCAGACCGGTCTGCACCACCTCGTTCACCTGCGACAGGCGTTTGATCGCCGGCATCATCAGCATCATGGCGGTGATATAGGAGGTAAAATCACCGGCAGTCATGTTACCGGCAGCGGACTGGCGCATGGCAACGAAAATCGCCGCCGCTACACCGATAGACGCAAGCAGTTCGATGACCGGCACGTTGAATGCCGCCGCCGCGGCCTTCTTCATCGCCTGCTGCCGGTTCTTGTTGTTCACCGCCTCGAAGAATTTTATTTCTGTCGGTTGCGCGCAGAATGTCTTCACCACGCGCTGACCTTCAATCGCCTCCTGTACCACGTGCGTGATTTCACCCATAGACTGCTGGATCAACCGGCTGGCGCTGCGGAAGCGCTGACTGATGATGCGCACCGTAACGGCGATCACCGGCGCCAGCAACATGAAGAACATGGTCAGCTCCCAGTTGCGATACAACATGAGGCCCAGGAGCACGACCAGCGATATACTGTCCTTCACCACCGATGAAAACGCCTTGGTCGCGGCATTCATCACCTGCTCCACATCGTAGATGACTTTGGAAATCAGGATGCCGGAGGAATTGATGTCGAAAAAACCACTGGGCAGATGGACCAGGCGCGCGAACATGTCACGGCGGATGTGCAGGATGACCATGCGCCCTATCCAGTTCATGCTGTAGCCGGCGACGAAGCCGAATACGCCGCGTGCGACAAAGATACCGACAATGAGCAGTGGTATGTAACGGATGCTGGCGGCATCGTTCTTGACAAAGCCGCCATCAATCATTGGCTTCATCAGCCAGGCGAATCCGCCCTCCGTCGCCGAGGTGATCGCCATGCCCAGGATGGAAACCAGGAACACCCATTTATACGGCCAGGTGTAGGCCATCAGCCTGTGGTAGACCCGGATACTGGATTCCTGCTGTGTGTCGTTGCTCACCGTGTTGTCCCTGGGTCGTCGGCCCGCTGGGTGGCAAACGTAATATGATCGAATCCGAGACGCCGCGCTGCATCCATCACGCGTATCACCGCTTCGTGCGGTGTCTTGCGATCAGCGCTGATCACCACCACCGGGTCTTTGCGGCTGCCAGCGGCCTGCCCCATGGCCTGCATCAGTTGTTCCGTGGTGCCGGCCAGCAATTGACGGTTGCTGATAAAGTACTGACCCTGTGCGTCGATGGCCACGCGTATGCTTACATCCTCGATATTAGTCTGGCCGCCGGCCTCGGGTAGTTGTAGGCGCAGCTGCGACTGGTTGGAAAAACTCGTAGTCACCAGCAGAAAGATCAACGTCATGAGCAGCACGTCGATCAAGGGGATAAGATTAATCTCGGGTTCTTCCCGGCGGCTTTCGCGGAACTTCATGGCGTGGCCGGCCTCAGCCTTTTTCCCGCTGGCCCTGGAGGATTTCCACCAGCTTAACGGCCTCCTGCTCCATGTCTATCAGCAAGCTGTCGACCCGGGCACGGAAATAGCGATAGAACATGAGGCTGGGGATGGCCACCGCCAATCCGGAAGCGGTGGCGATGAGCGCTTGGGAAATGCCCGAGGCAACAATGGACGGGTCGCCCAGGCCGTGGTTGCCGATGCCGGCAAACATCTGGATCATGCCGAGCACCGTGCCCAGCAGTCCCAGAAAGGGCGCAATGGCCGCGATGGTGCCCAAGGCGTTGAGATAGCGTTCCAGCTCCGGCACCACATGACGGCCCGCATCCTCCACGGCTTCTTTAATGACCTCCCGCGGGTGCTGGCGGTTGACCAGACCCGATGCCAGCACCCGCCCCATGGGCGAACCTTCGCGCAATATCACCAGTTGTTTAGCATCAAACTGCTTGCGTTCCAGTAGCTGCTGAACCTGGTCGAGTAATTCAGCGGGGATGACAAATTTCTTTTGCAGTGTCCAGAGGCGTTCTCCGATGATGGCCAGAGCCGCAATGGAACACAGGATCAAGGGCACCATAATCCAGCCACCGGCTTTTACTAATTCGAACACGTCTTGTCTACCTTGGGGTCGGGGGAGTTGAGAGTCGGTTGATAGGGCGTCGGGTGTTTCAAGGTGTGCCTAATCTATCAGACACGCGGCCGGGCATAAAGCCTGGATCGACCGAATCACTGAACCAGTAGCGCCGGTGATCCTGGCGGTAGGTGGAGACCGTCCTGCCCTCCGGCCCGAAATGGATTTCCACTGCCCCGTGTTGCGGTGAATCGTACAGGCGTCCGGTCAGTTGTTCATAGCGCGCCAACACCGCCGGGTGCGGATGATGATAGCGGTTACGATAACCCACGGGAAACACCACGATTTGTGGCTGCACACGGGCCAGAAATTCCGCTGTGGACGAGGTCTTGCTGCCATGATGGGGGGCCACCAGCACATCTGACCGCAGGGCTTCGGGATGGTTCTCGACTAACATGGCCTCTGCCCCGCGTTCGATATCGCCTGGCAGGAGCAGGCTGCCATAGGGGCCCTGGATATGCAGCACACAACTGCTGTTATTGTGTTCAAGCCCGCGGTCCGGCGGGTGGATGAGGGAAAACTGCACCCCGTCCCAGGTCCATGTCAGTGGCGCGATGCAGGCCTCCGCTCCCGCTAGCCGCTGCGGTACGCTGGTCAGCACGTTGCCCACGGGTATCTCCTCCCGCAGGGACGCCGCTCCACCTATGTGGTCATTGTCCCCGTGGCTCACCACCAGCCTATCCACGTAACCCACCCCCCTCTGGCGCAGATAGGGCACCACCACCGCCCGCCCGGCATCAAACTGCGGACTGAACCAAGGGCCGGTGTCATAGACCAGGGTGTGGTGTCGGGTGCGCACCACGGCAGCCAGTCCTTGGCCCACGTCCAGGAGGGCAAACTCCACCACCCCCACCGCCAGTGGCGGCGGATGTGCCAAAAACAGGGGCAGTAACCAGACAGCCCCGAGCCATCGTCCCGGCCAGCCCCGAGGCGCCAGCAGCAGCAACACCCCCACCGCCGCTGCCGCCAGAGTCCAGGGCAACGGCGCGTGCTGGGCCCAGACCGAATGCGGTAGATCCGCTAACATCTGTAATCCGCGCCACAACCCTGCCAAGGTCCCGGCAGCAGCCTGGAACAACCCAGGCGCCAGCAATTGTGGTGACAAGGCCAATGCCAGGACGCCGGCCAGGGTGAGGGGAACTACGATGAGATCAATCACCGGTATGGCCACGAGATTCGCCAAGGGTGAGCTTAGGCTGGCCTGTTGAAACAACGCCAGCAGCACCGGCGCCAGCCCCAGGGTCACGGCCCATTGGATACGGCTCCATTCCCGTAAGCGGCCAGTAGGCACAAGGGCCTTGCTGCCCTGCGCGACATACAGAATGGCCGCCACCGCCAGGAACGACAGCCAGAAGCCACTGGCCATCACCGAAAGCGGGTCCACCCACAGCACGATAAAAAGTGCCGCGGCGAGGCTGATGGAGGGCGCTACCCGGCGACGGATCAGGGTACCCGCCAGTATCACGACCAACATGATAAGGGCACGCTGGGTAGGGATGGAAAACCCCGCCAGCGCCACATAGCCCAGTCCCGCCATCGCGGCGGCGATGGCCCCGGCTTGAGGTGCCGGCAAACGCAACACGGTGTAACCCGGCCGCGACCACAGCCAACGGGCGAGAAAAAATACCACCCCGGCCACCAGACTCACCTGCATACCCGAGATGGCCACCAGATGTGCTGTACCGGTGCGCCGCAATACCTGCCATTGCGCGCCGTCAACGGCGCGTTCGTCACCGTTCGCCAAGGCCGTCACCAGACCGGTCATGGGGTGTCCGGACAACAGGGTGGCGATGCGTGCCCCCAGGGTCTCGCGGTAGGCGGCGAGACGATAACGCCACATCGGCGCCTCCGATGCCAGTCGTCGCGGTGTCTCTTCAGACCGCACATAGCCGGTGGCACGGAGCCGTTGCTGAAACAAATGACCTTCGTTGTCGAATCCGCCGGGGTTCTGGAAGCTGTGTGGACGTTTCAAGCGGACCCGCAGCGCCCACTGCTCACCGGCGTGGGGCTGCATGGCATCGTCATAGACGCTGAGTCCAATATGAGGCGGCA
>JAYUBZ010000341.1:0-10817 GCA_043740595.1 Gammaproteobacteria bacterium | reverse complement strand
CGGGCAGCGGAGTCGGCAGAGGCCGCAGATGAATTTTTGCCCGGCGCCTCAGCCAACGCAAGGCGCACGTCACGCCCCTCCAGCGCCCCGCGCGTCAATCTGCACATCCACCATCATCTGGAAGGCACGGGAATACAAAAAATCGCCCACCAGCACGCTGGCCGGGTTGCCAAAGGTCTCATGCGGTGCAATGCCCGAGCACGACGGCGATTTGCGGCACGCCCATCTTGGACAGCGTGCACTGGTTGCGAAAGATGCGGCCAGCTTAATGACGATCTTGTTTTCCTTGCCCGTGGCCTTGTCCTTGGCCGACACGTGCAGGATGCCGTTGGCATCGATATCGAAGGTGACTTCGATCTGCGGTACGCCGCGCGGTGCCGGCGGGATGTCACTCAGGTCAAAGCGGCCGAGGGACTTGTTGCCCGACGCCATCTCGCGTTCGCCCTGCAGCACGTGCACCGTCACCGCCGTTTGACTGTCGTCCGCCGTGGAGAACACCTGCGACGCCTTGGTCGGTATGGTGGTGTTCTTCTGGATCAGTTTGGTCATGACGCCACCCATGGTCTCGATACCCAGGGACAACGGTGTCACGTCCAGCAGCAGCACATCCTTGACCTCGCCGCCCAGCACGCCACCCTGAATCGCGGCACCCACGGCCACCGCCTCGTCTGGGTTCACGTCCTTGCGCGGCTCCTGGCCGAAGAAATTCTTCACCGCCTCCTGCACCTTGGGCATGCGCGTCTGGCCGCCCACCATGATAACGTCGCTGATCTCGGAGGTCTTGATGCCGGCATCCTTGAGCGCAATCTTGCACGGCTCGATGGTGCGGGCCACCAGATCCTCCACCAGGCTTTCGAACTTGGCGCGCGACAGCTTGATATTGAGATGCTTAGGTCCGCTGGCGTCCGCCGTGATGTACGGCAGGTTCACGTCGGTCTGCTGGCTGGAGGACAACTCGATCTTGGCCTTTTCCGCCGCGTCCTTCAGACGCTGCAGCGCCAGGGGATCCTTGTACAGGTCGACGCCGGCGTCTTTCTTGAACTCGTCCACCAGGTAGTCGATGACGCGCTTGTCGAAGTCCTCGCCACCGAGGAAGGTGTCGCCGTTGGTGGACAGCACCTCGAACTGGTGTTCGCCGTCGACCTCCGCGATTTCGATGATGGAGATATCGAAGGTGCCGCCGCCCAGGTCATACACCGCGATCTTGCGATCGCCTTCCTTCTTGTCCATGCCGAAGGCCAGGGCCGCTGCCGTCGGCTCGTTGATGATGCGCTTGACCTCAAGGCCGGCGATCTTGCCGGCGTCCTTGGTGGCCTGGCGCTGGGAGTCGTTGAAATACGCCGGCACGGTGATCACCGCCTCGGTGACCTCCTCGCCGAGATAATCCTCCGCGGTCTTCTTCATCTTCTGCAGCACGCGCGCGGAGATTTCCGGCGCCGCCATACCTTTGCCCTTGGCCTCGACCCAGGCGTCACCGTTCTTGGCCTTGATGATCTTGTACGGCACCATCTTGATGTCGCGCTGCACCACCTCGTCGTCGAACTTGCGTCCGATGAGGCGTTTCACGGCATACAGGGTATTTTGCGGATTGGTGATGGCCTGGCGCTTGGCCACCTGGCCGACGACCACTTCGTTATCCGAGGTAAAGGCGACGATGGACGGCGTCGTACGATCACCCTCGCTGTTTTCGATCACTCGCGGCTTACCGTTTTCCATGACGGCAACGCAGGAATTAGTGGTGCCTAAGTCGATGCCGATTATCTTTCCCATTTTCGTTTCCTCTAAAATAAAATTAACCTGGCGACCAGGTTCTAAATTGTTGAATATGCCATTAAGGTGGGGCTAGGCACACGGTTTTCAAGTATTTTGCGCAGGTTCCACGGCCTTGGAGACGATCACCATGGCCGGCCGCAGCAATCGATCGTTCAGGATATAACCCTTCTGCACCGTGGCCACCACGTGGTTAGCGGGCAGCTCGCCGGACTCCAGCATACTCATGGCCTGGTGTTTCTGCGGGTCGAATTTATCGCCTTTCTGCGGTTCCATCGGGATCAGGGCAAACTTAAGGAATATGCTGTCCATCAGCTTCAGGGTGAGATCCAGGCCCTCGAACATTTTCTCCACCAGGGGCGCGCCCGCCTGCACCGGCACCGAGCGGGCACGCTCCAGGCTGTCTTTCACCGCCAGCATTTCCACGGCAAAGCGCTCGATGGCGTATTTGTGCGCATTCGCCACGTCGGTCTCGGCGCGCCGCCGGACATTCTCGGTTTCGGCCTTGGAGCGCATGAACTTGTCCAGGTTTTCCGTGGCCTGACAGCGGGCCTGCTCGATCTCGGCCAACAGCGCGGGTACATCGTGGGATTGATCGGCGATGGCCGCCGCCTCATCGGGGCCGACCTGTCCGGCTTGCCGACTATCGCCAGCGGTATCCTCAAAGCGGGCGTCGGAGTCTGTGTTTTGCTTTTGGGTCATGTAACGGAGGCACTCCCTCGTTTTCTTAGCGGGTTTGACTTAACAGGTTTAACCTAAGGAAGCTCTGAACAAGTTGTCATTTCGAGCACAGCGAGAAATCTGGCATCGAGATGGTTCAGCGTCATCATGATGTTACTAGATTTCTCCCTTCGGTCGAAATGACAGCGAGGACTTAATCAGAGCTTCCCTAAGTGGTTTAACTGGGCAACGGTCGAATTTACAGGATGTTGGGGGCCGCTGACCAGACTTTCAAGTCAGGCGCCCTCGGTGGGACCGGCATTTTGGGCGCTCAACGCCCCACCCAGGAGGCGCGCCGTCATGTCCACGATGGGTATCACGTGCTCGTAGGCCATGCGCGTGGGGCCGTTGACCCCGAGGGTACCCACGATCTGCCCATCCACCCGATAGGGCGCGGTGACCACACTGCATTCCTCCAGGGGCTGATAGCCGGATTCCCCGCCGATAAAGATCTGCAGGCCATCGGCCTGCAGACTCTGATCCAGCAGATGCAACAGGTCGCGCTTGGTGCTGAAGGCATCGAACAATTTGCGCAACTTGTCGATGTTGCCCAGTTCCGGTATCTGCATGAGATAGGACTCGCCGCTGACCACCAGATCCGCCTCCTGGTCCTCGTGATCCGCCAGCAGGCCGCGGGCCATCTGCATGGCGGTGGCCATGGCGCGTTGCATGGCGTCGTTGTCCTTCTCCATCTCACGCAGCAGCACGCGCTTCACCTCGCTCAAGGAGCGGGTGGAATAGGTTTCGTTGAAGTAGTTCGCCGCCTCCACCAGCTCCGCCGCGGAGTAGCTCTTGTGGGGGGTGATGACGCGATTGTGCACCCGTCCATCCTGGGTGACGAGAATCACCAATACGCGATGGGTCGACAAGGCCAGAAATTCTATCTGTCGCAGGGCCGTCTGCTCCTGTCGGGGAACGGTAACGATGCCCGCCAGGCGGGTCACCTGAGACAACAGGCTGGACGCAGACTCCATAAGCTGCTGGGGATTGTAATCGGTGACGAACTCCCCCTGCATACGGCGCATTTCACTCTCATCCAGGGGACGCACCTTGAGGAGGGTATCGACAAAGACGCGATAGCCGAGGGCCGTGGGTATACGGCCGGCGGAGGTGTGGGGGGACCGGATCAACCCCAT
This sequence comes from Gammaproteobacteria bacterium, assembly GCA_043740595.1. Taxonomy (GTDB): domain Bacteria; phylum Pseudomonadota; class Gammaproteobacteria; order Acidiferrobacterales; family UBA6901; genus JANNJF01. The sequence continues at coordinate 7,191 of JAYUBZ010000341.1, read as the reverse complement.
CTCCTCCAAATCCGCCATGACATTGCGGATAGTCGCCGGACTCAAGTCCAGCCCGGTGTGCGTGGCCAGGGTACGGGAGGCCACCGGCTGGCCGTCCATAATATAGCGCTCAATCAAGGTCTTGAGCAGAAGTTCTGAGCGCTGATTCAGTGTCATGGCGATTCTTCAAAAATGGCTTAAAACTTAAGGTTTAGCACTCTTGATACGGGAGTGCCAGAAACCACGCTACCAACCCGGCGCATCCCTGTCAACGCAACACCCATGGAATGAGGCGTGGGAGGGAACAATGCACCCACCGGCGCCGTGAATTCCATCCGAAAGATTGGCCCAGCTACCGACGCATGATAGTTTATTCGGTCAAAACGGAAGCCCAGCCATGCAAACCAGCGCATCAACCAAGAGAGACACACCTTCGACCATCGGACTGTTCGGCAAATACGGCGACCGTAAGGTCGGCGAAGTGATTCATATGTTGCGTGAATTCCTCAGCGGATGTCGCCTGCGCGTCATGATCGAGGCGGCCACCGCCGAGCTCATGGACACCCCGCCCGCCGAATCCCATACCCTGGCCGAGATCGGTGAAAGCGCGGACATCGCCATCGTGGTGGGTGGCGACGGCACCATGCTGAACGTGGCGCGCAATCTGGCGGCCTATGAGGTGCCACTCATCGGCATCAATCTCGGACGCCTGGGTTTCCTGGTGGACATCCCCCGGGACACCATGCTCGAGGGCCTGGCGGAGATCCTCGATGGGAATTTCCGTTCGGAAGCACGCCTCCTGCTGCAGGCGGAAGTGGTGCGTGACGGCCGGGTGCAACATGCGTCCAATGCCTTCAACGACGTGGTGGTCAACAAAGGCCAGCTCGCGCGACTCATCGAATTCGAAACCTACATCGATACTGAATTCGTCAACAGCACCCGCGCCGACGGTATTATCATTGCCACCCCCACCGGCTCCACCGCCTATGCCTTGTCCGCCGGCGGGCCCATCCTGCATCCGACCCTGCCGGCGATGGTGTTGGTGCCCATCTGCCCGCACACCCTGAGCGACCGCCCCCTGGCGGTGAGCAGCGAGAGCCGGATCGAGATCGTGATGACCCACACCAGCTACCAGAGCGCGCACCTGACCCTGGATGGACAGATTAACTTCAGCCTCCAGGACAAAGACCAGGTACGGGTCCGGCGCGCTGACAAACTGGTCACCCTGATACACCCCAGCAACAGAAATCATTATGATGTGCTCCGGGCCAAACTCCGCTGGGGCGAGAAATTCTGACGTGCTGAACCACCTCTACATTCGTGATTTCGCCATCGTGCACAAGCTCGAACTGACTCTGCACGCCGGGCTCACGGTGCTCACCGGTGAAACCGGCGCGGGTAAATCCATCCTCATCGATGCCTTGGCCTTAGTGCTGGGGGCGCGCGCCGAGAACGGTGTGATCCGCCATGGCTGCGAGCGCAGCGAGATCGCCGCCGGCTTCGAACTCTCGGCGCAGCACGACGCGGCGCAGTGGCTGACACAGCACGACCTGTTCGACGACCGGGAGTGTCTCGTGCGCCGCGTGATCGAGGCCGATAAACCCTCCAAGGGGTATATCAACGGCCGGCCGGTGCCCATGCAGATGCTGCGCGAGCTGGGGGAACGACTGGTGGACATCCACGGCCAGCACGAACATCAATCCCTGCTGCAACGCGAAACGCAACGCCAGACACTGGATGACTACGCCGGTCTCGGCGCCAGCGTCGCATCCCTGGCCGGGTATTACCACACCCTCAAGGGCCTGCAGGAGCGGCGCGACGCCCTGAGCCGTGAAGGCGCCCACCAGGCGGCGCGCGTCGAGTTGCTGCGCTACCAGGTCAACGAACTGCGCGCCCTCGACCTGCAGGCGGATGAAATGCCGCGGCTGGAGGAAGAGCACGGGCGGCTGGCCAACGCCAACGAGCTGTTGCAAGGTGCGCAGGGCGTGGTGCAAACCCTGTATGACGACGACGAGCATGCCATCTCGCACCTCCTGGGTCAGTGCCTGCACAAACTTGAGTCGTTGAGCGAATTCGATGCCAAGCTGGCGCCCCTCTCCAATCTGCTGAACGAGGCCGTGATCCAAGTAGGCGAGGCGGCGGGTGAGCTGCATCACTACCTGGACAATCTCGAACTCGACCCGCAACGCCTGCAATGGATCGACCAGCGCCTGGCCGCCGCCCACGACCTGGGGCGCAAACACAAGGTGCGGCCGGAAGCGCTGCCCGAGGTGCTGACACGGCTTGCGACGGAACTGGACGACATCGAAAACGTCGACATGAACCTGGAAAAGCTCGACCGCGAGTTGAACACGGCAAAAACCGCTTACCTCAAACTCGCGCGCGAACTCAGCGCCGGACGCGCCGGTGGCGCCCAGCAGCTGGCGCACGCGGTCGGCGACTTCATGCAGGAGCTGGGCATGCCTGGTGGGCGCTTCGAGGTCAACCTGACACCCCTGGCGAAAGACGAGCTCGCCGCCCACGGGCTGGAGCGCGTGGAGTTTCTGGTGAGCGCCAATCCGGGACAGCCAGTGAAGCCGCTCAACAAGGTGGCGTCCGGCGGCGAGCTGTCACGCATCAGCCTGGCGCTGCAGGTGGCCACGGCCCAGGTGGGACGCATCCCGACGCTGATCTTCGACGAGGTGGATGTGGGCATCGGCGGTGGCGTGGCGGAGATCGTCGGCCACCAGTTGCGCGCCCTGGGGGCGCAGCGTCAGGTATTGTGCATCACCCACCTGGCGCAGGTGGCCTCCCAAGGACATCAGCACCTGCAGGTCAGCAAGCTCAACCAGAACGGCGTCACCGTCACCCACATCCAGGCCTTGCCGGAGGAAGAGCGGGTGCAGGAAATCGCCCGCATGCTCGGCGGGATCGAGATCACCCGCCAGACCCTGGATCTCGCCTCGGACATGCTGACCCGTGCATCCGCCTGATCCGTCCAAGACCAACCCCTCCACGGGGTCTCTGAGTCCACGCACGATTAGCGGCGACGTGCCCAAAATACGCGCGGCGGCCATCGCCGACGTGCCGACCCTCCACCATCTGCTGGAAATTTACGCCAGCAAGGGCAACCTGCTGCCACGCACCCTGGGTGAACTCTACCGCCACCTGCGGGATTTTTTCGTCATCGAGCTCGACGCCAAGGTCGTGGCCATCGGCGCCCTGGAGATCTTCACCGAAGACCTGGGGGAGGTGCGCAGCCTGGTGGTGGATGAGGCCTATGAACGGCGTGGACTGGGGCGGTTAATGGTTCAGCGGGTGGTGGCGGAGGCGCGCGCCATTGGCCTGCGCCGGGTGATGGCGTTGACCTATGTGCCGGATTTTTTCCATAAGCTGGGTTTCAAGACCGTGCCCATGGGGTCGCTGCCGGAAAAAGTCTGGACGGTGTGCGTGAAGTGCTACAAATATAACAACTGCGATGAAGTGGCGGTGTTGTTGGAACTTAAATAGGCTGACAGGGCAACCTGTCTTTGCAGGGTGGGCATCGCCCACCAGCGAATATAATCGACGCCCCGCAGGGTGGGCGATGCCCACCCTGCAAATACCGAGCCTGTGCCATCGTTACAGCGCGATTACTTCTTCGAACACGCCCCGTTTTTCTTCATACCCTGGCACATCCCGTAGATATAAAGGGAATGCTCTTCCATGACAAAACCCGCCTTGCCGGCGACCATACGCTGACGTTCCTCAATGGCGGAGTCATAGAATTCGAACACCTTGCCGCATTCAATACACACCATATGATCGTGGTGATGGCCCTCGTTAATCTCGAACACCGAACGCCCGCCCTCAAAATTATGGCGTATCACGAGGCCCGCGGCTTCAAACTGGGTGAGCACGCGATACACCGTGGCCAGGCCCACCTCCTCACCGGCCTCGAGCAATCTTTTGTAGACATCCTCCGCCGTCATATGGCGCACCTGAGCGGCCTCCAATATGCTGAGGATTTTAAGCCGCGGTAGGGTCGCCTTGAGGCCGGCTTTCTTCAGGTCTGAGATGTCTGACATGCGGGCTACCTGAGTCTGGGTTGGATGGCGTGACCAAATACGTCACATGGGCTATCATGCCCACAGTTTAAATCACCCCACGTCATTCCCAAAATGCCCGGTAAAATACCCATGCGACACCTTGCCCCACTGCTGATACTGCTCTCCGCCCTGCTGAGTGGCTGTATTTCCTTGTACACGCCCGAGGTGCAACAGGGCAACGTGGTCAGCGCGGAAATGCTGGAGACCCTGAAGGTGGGCATGTCCAAACGCCAGGTGGTATTCCTGCTGGGCACACCCTTGATCACCGACCCGTTCCACCAGGAGCGCTGGGACTACTTTTATTCCCTGAGCAAGAACGGCGGTAAAGCGGCGCACCGCCACCTGGTTGTGCACTTCAAGGGGGATGAAGTGGTGTCGCTGGAGGGGGATCTCGCTCCGCAAAGTACAAAAACACCGGGCAGCGCCGACCCGTCATAAGCGCCGCGTCCCCGCAGACCCGTCAGCGGGGACGCGGGTCTTTTGAGGCGGCCCGTCGGCGCCGCGCCTGCTTAGGATCCGCCAGGAGTGGCCGGTAAATCTCGATGCGTTCACCGTCGCGCAGCACCCTCTCCAACGTCGCCCGATCACCGAATACGCCGACGGCCTGCGTAGCAAGATCGATCTCCGGGTGACGCTGCACGATGCCCGATAATGCAATCGCCTGTCCAATAGTGGTCCCCACCGGCGCCTGCAACGGGATCACCGTCTGTTGCTGAGGTGTTGCATACACCACCTCGACACGAACCCGTTCCACTCCTCCCGACTCAGCGCTTGCCATACAGGGCCACGGCGCGCTGCCGGAAATTGTCTACCAAACCATTCGCGATACCACTGAACACCGGGCCCACCACCAATCCCAACACCTTGTTGGCGAACTCAAATTCGAGATGCAGGCTCACCTTGCACGCCGTGAGTTCGAGCGCCTGAAAATGCCAATACCCCTGCAGCTGCTTGAACGGGCCGTCGACCAGACGCATTTCCATTTCCGCACCGGGCACTCCGCGATTGCGTGTAGTAAAGGTTTTGTGCACACCGCTATAGGCAATGTCGATGGCGGCAGTAATACTCTCCGCGTCCCGCGCCAGCACCCGTGCGCCGCCACACCAGGGTAAAAAATCCCCGTAGGATTCGATGTCCGCCACCAGGGCGTACATCTCGCTGGCGCTGTAGGGCACGAGCGCGGATTTGTTTACCGTTGTCATAAAAAGAGTCGCATGTTGAACAGCACCAACAGCAGGCAAAGGGGCACCAGCACGCGCACCGACCATAACCAGATATCGTAGGTACAGGGTGAACGCAAGGCCATGGCCTCCTGCGTCAGGCTGCTGGACAGCGCCCAGCCGGCAAATAACGAGGACAGTATCGCGCTGATGGGCAGCATGATATTCGACGTCAGGATCACCAGGATATCCAGCAGGCCGAGGGATTTTGTCTGGCCGAGCACGGAGAAGGAGAACTTCCAGTAGTTGAAGGACAAGATCATCATCAGCCCCAATAGCCATAACAGCGCGCCGCAATAGAGCGCGGCGCGGGCACGACTGATCTCACGGCTCTCCACCAGCCACGCCACCATCGGTTCGATCAGGGCAATGGCGGACAACCAGGCCACCAACGCCAACAAAATAAAAAACAGCAAGCGCGCGATACCACCCAGAGGTAAAGGATCAAAGGCCACGGCCACCACTTGAAACACCAGTTCAGCGCCACCGACCAGTTCGCTACCGGTATTGAACAGCAGCGGCAGTACCACGAAGGCCGCCACGATGCCCACTAGCACATCCATCCCCACCACCACGGCCGACACCCGGGCCACGGAGGCGTGCGCCGGCAGATAGGCGCCGTACATCATCATAACTCCGGTACCGAGGCCCAGGCTGAAAAAAGAATCACCCAGGGCCGTGAGGATGCCGTCACCGGTCAATCGATTAAAGTCCGGTACCAGCAACGCACCCGCTGCCTGTACCAACGCACCGACACTGCTCGAATAAATCATCAATACCACGAACAGACCGAGCATCAACGGTACCGCGTAGCGTACGACCGGATCGAGCCCGTGGCGCACACCGCGCGCCACCACCAACATGGTCATTATAATAAACAAACTGTGCCAGAAAAGTTGCTTCTCCGGATCGCGCACCAGGGAGGCAAACACCGCGCCGGCACCATCGCTGGTCAAGCCGTACAGGGCGCCGGACAGCGCACGCACCACGTACGCCACTATCCAGCCGGCGATAACGCTGAAGTAAGACAGCACCAGAAAACCCGCCAGCACCGCCAGCCACCCCAACCCCAGCCATCGATGGGAAAGCCGGTGCCGCTTGACCAAGGTCGCCACCGCATTCACCGGCGACAAGCGCGCCAGTCGTCCCAGCATGACCTGCGCCATCATCAAGGGCAGGCCGAGCAGGCCCAGGAACAATACATAAAAAAAGACAAACGCACCGCCGCCGTACTGGGCGGCGTGGGAGGGAAACTGCCAGATATTATTAAGCCCGACGACATAACCCACGGACGCCAGGGCAAACACCGTGGGCGTGGACCACAGGCCGTGCGCAGACTTAGGCGCTCGTGGTATCGGCTTGGCGGTTTTTTTTATGGCCATCGAGTCCCGTTCCTGTAGGTGGCATAAGTGAAGATAATCCCATGGTACCTGTTATTATAAGATAATAAATGTCCGACCCGGGCTGCCGGGGCGGCACTCCAATAGTGAATTCTCCCCTGGCGTCCAGGTTTACATGAGCAAAAAACAGGAAAAGTCGACTTCAAGCAGCATTGCGCAGAATAAAAAGGCCTGGCACGACTATTTTGTCGAACAGAAATTCGAAGCTGGCCTTGCGCTCGAAGGTTGGGAAGTGAAGAGCCTGCGTGACGGCCGCGCCCAGCTGAAGGAAAGTTATGTCATCGTCAAGAGCGGCGAGGTCTTCCTCATTGGCGCGCATATTTCACCGCTCACCTCCGCCTCCACCCACATCAACCCGAACCCCACGCGCACGCGCAAGCTGCTGTTGCACGCCGCGGAGATCAGCAAGCTCATCGGTTCGGTGGAGCGCAAGGGCTACACCATTGTGCCCCTGTCACTCTATTGGAAACGCGGCAAGGCCAAGCTCGAGATCGGCCTGGCCAAGGGCAAACAGCAGCACGACAA
>JAYUBZ010000340.1:0-1620 GCA_043740595.1 Gammaproteobacteria bacterium | reverse complement strand
CCGGCACTGGACCTAACTGGCGTACTGCAGAAACACGTCCGGTACGCCACACTGGTGGCGTTCCAGGTGGGTAAGATGTAATCCGGGCAACGATTGATCTCTATAGTCTTTGGAGTGCGGCGGCTTGCTCCCGCACCTCAAAGATGGCGACGGCTAACACCGTTGATGCGACGTGGCAGGGGATAGATAGCAGGTAGGGTGGGCATCGCCCACCACGCGAGGCATCGCTAGGCGACCGCTGGTGGGCGATGCCCACCCTACGCGAAAGATGATTCCTTTATGTAATTCTCAATAATACTTTTAAGGAGCAGCACCGTGTCTATGAGCAACAAACTGTCCGACCTCACCAGCCCCATCATCCGCGGGCTCGATTTTCTCAGCCCCTTGCTCGACCTGGTGATCCGTCTGTGGGTGGCGAATGTATTCTGGAAGTCCGGACTGACCAAGATCGCCACCTGGGATTCCACCGTGGCGCTGTTCACCTACGAGTACCACGTCCCCCTGATACCGCCGGAGCTGGCCGCGTTCATGGGCACGGCAGTGGAACTGTCCATGCCGGTGCTCTTGGTGCTGGGCCTGGGCACGCGCCTGGGTGCTGCGATCCTGTTCGTGTTCAACATCATCGCCGTCATTTCCTACCCCGACCTGAACGAAGTAGGACTCAAGGATCACCAATACTGGGGCTTGCTACTATTGGTGCCGCTGCTGCACGGCCCGGGCAGGATCTCCATCGATCACTTCGTGCGCAGGAATTTTATGGGCGAGCGCAGGCTGTTCTGATCACGCTAAAGGCCTGCTGCTGAGGCGGAAATATTTGGCGGCGCTGTCCGGCACCAGGGCTTGCAGGCCCGGACAGTCCTGGGCCACCGCCGCCAGGTCCTCCACCGTGTCCACGTCGCGTAACACCGGCAAGGTTTCGAATTCGATACCCGCGTGCGCAGCGCGCACCAGGGTCTCGGCCAATACCTTATCGCTGCCCCAGGGAATGTTCTCGAACAATTCGGACACATCCCGCTGCAACCCCAGGAAGTAATAACCACCGTCCATGGTCGGTCCGAGGACGTTGCGTCCCCGTGCCAGGTGTTCGTGCGCGGTTTCCAGAATAGTCCCGGCACACTGGGGTACATCGCAGCCCATGACCGCGGCGGCGCCGCGGCGGGCGATGCCGTCCTGCAAGGCGCTGCGCATGCGCCCTCCTAAATCGCCCGACCCCTGGGATGCCAGGAACAGATGCAGGGTCTGGCTGAGTTCGAGGAACAGCGGGTGCTGCGCATCCGGCGTGGCGTACAGGTACACATCCCCCGGCCAGTATTCCGCCGCCCGCGCCGCCGTGGTACGCAGCATGAACGCGGCGATGTCCGCCGCCTGTTGCGGCGTGACGGCGGGTTGCAGGCGCGTCTTCACCTGACCGGCGATGGGCTGGCGGGCAAACAGGATCAATTCAGGTTTTTTCATGAATTAGCGTACCGGGCGGTAATAGTCGGCCAGGCGCAGCGGCGAAACGCCCAGACTGTAAAGCAGGCGCAGCATCCACATGCGCAGCACGGTGCGCCATAGCCCGCCGGCACGCCAACGCCGCGTGGACGTCACCACGGGGGTATGGAGAATGGCCGGGCCACC
>JAYUBZ010000339.1:0-3452 GCA_043740595.1 Gammaproteobacteria bacterium | reverse complement strand
TGCCCGAGTCGGTGCAAACACTGTTTGAGCACGCCATCGCCACGCTGCCTGCGCCCCTGCGCGCCACGGTGCAGGCTTATTGGGACGAGTACGTCGCATCCTTTGTTCTGCCCGCCGATCCGCACCACACCGCAAGCCTCATGGCCAGCCTGCCCGCGGTGTTCGCCGCGAGCGAATTCGTCGCGCGCACCTGCCTCCAGCACCCGGCACTGCTGGCGGAGTTGGTGGACAGCGGCGATCTCCTGCGTGCCTATGCGCCGGATGAATTGAAGGCGCGCGCGCGTCACATCGCCACGCAGTCTCCCGACGAAGCGACGCTCAAAACCGCCTTGCGTGTCATGCGCCGGCGCGAGATGCTGCGCATCGCCTGGCGTGACCTGGCGGGCTGGGCGGATCTGGCCGAGGTGTTGGCCACACTCAGCGCCCTGGCCGAGGGTTGCATCGACGGCGCGCTGACTTGTCTCATGCAGTGGGCAGTGGCGCGTGATGGCGCGCCGCGCTCGCCGACGGGCGAAGCGGCGCACCTGGTGGTGCTGGGCATGGGCAAGCTCGGCGGCGGCGAGCTTAATTTTTCCTCCGACATCGATCTCATCTTCGCCTACAGCGCGGAGGGCGACGTCCAAGGCAGCGCGCGTGAACTCAGCAACCATGAATTCTTTATCCGCTTGGGACGCCGCCTCATCGGCGTGTTGAACGACGTCACCGACGATGGATTTGTGTTTCGCGTGGACATGCGGCTGCGACCCAACGGCGACAGCGGCCCGCTGGCCTTGTCCTTCGACGCCATGGAACAGTATTACCAGGTGCACGGGCGCGAGTGGGAGCGCTATGCCTTCATCAAGGCGCGCGCCGTGGCGGGGGATGCCGCGAGTGGTGCCGACTTGCTCGCGCGTCTCAAGCCGTTTGTTTATCGGCGCTACCTCGACTACAGCGTGGTGGACGCGATCCGTGGTCTTAAAGTTTCCATCGAGCGCGAGCTGCACCGCAAGGGCATGGAGCACAACATCAAACTCGGTCCCGGTGGCATCCGCGAAATCGAATTCATCGGCCAGGCCTTTCAGCTGATCCGCGGCGGGCGCGAACCGGCGCTGCAGGTGCGGCCGATACAGCCGGTGTTGGCGGCGCTGGCGGCGGGCGGTGATCTCACCCCCCAGGCGGTGGCGGACCTGCAAACGGCCTATGTCTTTCTGCGACGCACCGAAAACCGTCTGCAGATGCGCGCCGACCGCCAGACCCATCGCCTCCCGTCGGAGCCGCAGGAACAGCGGGTCCTCGCCGTGAGCATGGGCTACAGCGAGTGGGAAGGTTTTCACGCGGCACTGCGCCGCCGCATGCAAAAAGTGCACGGCCACTTCGATCAGGTGTTCGTCGCCCCCCAGGGGGAGAAGCCGGCGGAGGACGACCGCGGCCTGGCCGGGGTGTGGCTCGCGACCCTCGACCCGGACGCCTTGCACCAGCGCTTGCTGGAGTTCGGGTTTCAGGACCCGGCGGCCACGGCGGGTCTGTTGCAGGGGCTGCGTGCCGGGCATGCCTATGAAGGTCTGTCCGCCCAGGGGCGCGAACGTCTCGATCGCCTGATGCCGTTGCTACTGGGCGCCGCCGGCTTGACCAACGATCCGCAAACCACCCTGGCGCGATTGATCAAGTTGATCGAGGCCATCGTGCGGCGCTCGGTCTATCTCGCCCTGCTGGTGGAAAATCCCCTGGCCCTGTCGCAATTGGTCAAGTTGTTCAGCGCCAGCGAGTGGATCGCCCATTGGATCAGCCAACACCCGGTGTTGCTGGATGAGCTGATTGACCCGGTGAGTCTGTATGTGCCCTTGGCCAAGGAGGCCCTGAGCGCGGAGATCCACAGCCGCTTAGCGCACCTGCCGGAGGATGATCTGGAGGCGCAGATGGAAGCACTGCGCGAGTTCCGCCATGGCCACGTGTTGCGCGTGGCGGCGGCGGATGTGGGTCGGGGGCTCACAGCGGAACAGGCGGGCGCGCACTTGGGGCACATCGCCGAGGTGGTGGTGGAGCAGGCCTTGGCCCTGGCGACATATAGTATGGTAGAGAAACACGGCCGGCCCACCTGCAAAACGCCCAACGGCGTCGAGACCCCGGGCTTCGCCGTCATCGCCTATGGCAAACTCGGCAGCCTGGAGCTGGGTTACACCTCCGACCTGGATATGATCTTTCTGCATCATGCCTGCGCGGGCGAAGGCATGACCGACGGCGACGTACCGGGACGTACTAGGGCCGCGGGAGACACGACTCCAGGGATGGAGGAGGTAGGGCCGCGTCGGGAACAGCGGCCGAGGACGTCGGGAGCGGCTACCCGCCCCCTGGCCAACGAGGTGTACTTCGCGCGCCTTGGCCAGCGCCTGATCCATATCCTCACCGCCCGCACCCCGGCGGGCATTCTTTATCACGTGGACATGCGCCTGCGTCCCAGTGGCGAGTCCGGCATGCTGGTGACCAACCTGCCCGCCTTCCTCGATTACCAGCGCCGCCATGCCTGGACCTGGGAACACCAGGCCCTGGTGCGTGCCCGGGCCCTGGCCGGCGACCCGGCCTTGTGCCAGGCCTTCGAAAACGCGCGCGCCGAAATCTTGTGCCAACCGCGGGAGGAGGAAAAATTGCGCCAGGATGTGGTGGAGATGCGCACCCGCATGCGCGCCGCAAAATCGCCCCACCCCACGCCACGCTTCGACCTCAAGCAGGACCCGGGAGGTATGATTGATATCGAATTTATGGTCCAATATTGGACCCTGCTGCGGGCGCCTGCACACCCGGCGTTGATCCGCCAGCGGGGTAATATCCCCATCCTGGAAGCGTTGGCCGGCGCCGGATTGCTGGATGCCGGGACGGCGCAGGACCTGGTCGACGCTTACCGTCGCTATCTGTCCGTCGAGCACCGATTCAAACTCATGGAACGCCAGGCACTGGTGGCGCCGGAGGAACTCGGCGATTATCCGGCGAAGGTGGTGGCGATTTGGCAGCAGGTGTTTCAGCGTTAAAGGCAACTCTGGATAATCCCTGCTTCACTAAAGGGCATGGGTAAAGTGCATAAGGTTCGACACAGCCGCAGGACAAACGCCTCGCAACAGGTTTTGTTCCTTCCCCCTGAAAGGGGGAAGGCTAGGATGGGGGTGATAATCTCAATGATCGCCAACAGCATCAACCGAGCGACCACCCCGAGTGTTAAGTTGTTGCACAATGTTGCGGTTTTATCCGGCTGGGGGGGAATGTTTCGACATGGCACCCCCATCCTAACCTTCCCCCTGAAAGGGGAAGGGACTACTTAGAATTAATCGGAGAGCAATACCATGTCCACCATGGCGGATCGTGACGGCGTCATCTGGTATGACGGCCAACTGGTACCGTGGCGCGAAGCCAACACCCACGTCTTGACCCATACCCTGCATTACGGCATGGGCGTGTTCGAAGGCGTGCGCGCCTACAAGACC
>JAYUBZ010000338.1:0-3291 GCA_043740595.1 Gammaproteobacteria bacterium | reverse complement strand
GCGTGATCGGGGTTCCGAGCTCGACGCTTAGCGCTTCGGCGCGCACGATCACTTCTTGCGGATCGGAAATGTCGGCCGGCGTGATCTTGTTCATCACGTCGCTGGCCGCGTAGCCCAGCATGCGCTCGGCGCCGACGTTAAAAATCTGAATCACGCCGTTCGCGTCAGTGGCGATACTCGAGAAGTTGGCACTGTTAAAAATCGCGTTTTGCAAGGCCCCCGCCTTGAGCAGCGCCTCTTCCGCCTGCTTGCGCGCGGTATTGTCGGTGCCAATCAACAGATAGCCGATAATTGCGTTCTGCACGTCGCGCAGCGCCGTGACCGACACGACTGCCGGAAAGCGGCTGCCATCCTTGCGGATGTAGGTCAGCTCGTAGATGTCCTCGATCCCGCGCGAGGCCTTGAACACCAATGCCTCAAAGCCTGGCGTGATCGGGGTTCCGAGTTCGAGGCTTAGCGCTTCGGCGCGCGCGATCACTTCCTGTGGATCGGAAATGTCGGCTGGGGTGATCTTGTTCATCACGTCGCTGGCGGTGTAGCCCAGCATCCGCTCGGCGCCGACGTTGAATAATTGAATGACACCCTTCTCGTCGGTGGCAATACTCGAGAAGTTGGCGCTGTTGAATATCGCGTTCTGCAATGCCCCGGTTTTAAGCAACGCCTCCTGGCGGCGCAGCTCGGTGATGCCCTCAGTCGTGGTAGCGTGATCGTCAGGAATGCGTGGAGCGAGTACTTTTTCAGACATAGGCTTACCTGCTTATCGACGGCACATTGAGACCTTCGGCTTTCCGAAGGGGTATAACCCAGCTGCCTGTGCAGCACTTGGGTACATACAAGGAATTACATAAGTGATGTTACGCGCTATCCACGAAAGACACGAAAAGGCTTCATGACACCATCCTTTCGACTGTTGCTTTTGGGGTGTTCAGTACCTGCGCCTTATGTTCTTCCGTTCTGACAGCAAGTTTCGTAGGTCGGGTTAGCGCAGCGTAACCCGACAATCCACCTACGTCATTCATGCCCCACCCCTTCGAAATCCATCGATCCCTGTCCCCAATCCACCGGATACACCCCATCTTTAACATACCGGCGGAAACTGGAATATGGCCATTCCATCGCCGACGACGCATACCCTTGCTTCACTGGATTGAAATGGATGTAATCGGCATGCCGGGCGAAGTCTGTTTCATCCCGCAATGCGTGCTCCCAATACCGGTGCTGCCATATGGCCTGTTGTCCCTTCGTCACCCGCGCGCGATTCGGTACCGCACGCAATGCCGGGTCGCAATGTTTGGTGAACCACGTCTTGATCAGGCGCCAGCGTGTCGCGAAGTCCGCATCGCCCGGCGACAGGCTCCAGATGCAGTGCAGGTGATCGGGCAGAACCACCATCGCATCCAACTCGAATGGGTGTGCCGACCGTACCACACGGAAGGCCATGCGCAGAATGTCCACCGCCTCTGCCGAGGCGAACAGCGGTCGCCGTTGTTCCGTCACCAGTGTGAAAAAGAACGAACCCCCGGGGATGAATGCGCGTCGATAGTTCATTGACTATCCATGTCGGGTTACGCTGCGCTAACCCGACCTACGAAACTCTGTACCAGATTTCCCCATCCCTCTTTTTTCGTGCCTTTCATGTTTTTGCGAGTTATTGCCCATGGGCAATATCCCTGCGAGAACCGTTTCGTGGACCGTGCCTTCCTCAATGGGGAAGAGTGGGTGATACGCCAGTTTGCAGCAAGGTGGCGAGCGCCTCTGCCACCACCGGACGGCCGAAATAGTAGCCTTGGCCCTCGTCGCACTGCTGGGCCAGAAGAAATGCGTACTGCTCCGGTGTTTCCACGCCCTCCGCAATGACGCGTTGCCTGAGGCTTTTACCCATGCCGATCACGGCACTGACGATGGTGGCATCGTCCGGGTTGCTGGTCATCTGGTTCACGAACGACTGGTCGATCTTCAGGGTATCGATCGGAAACTGCCGCAGATAACTCAGGCTGGAATAGCCGGTGCCGAAATCATCGACCGCAAGCTTTACGCCCAAGTCTGCGAGCGCATGCAACACGGAATCGCTAGACTCGGCATCCCGCATGAGCACGCTTTCGGTCAGTTCGAGTTCCAGATAGCGCGGCTCCAGACCCGTCTCCGCAAGGGTCGCGCGGATATTTTCGAGAAAATCCTTGGCGCGGAACTCGAGCGCGGAGGTGTTGACTGCTATTGTGATCGGCGGCAAGCCAGCCTGCAGCCAGGTCCGGGCCTGGAGACAGGCTTCGCGCAGCACCCAGCGGCCAATCGGCAGGATCAGGCCGCAGTCTTCGGCGATGGGCACGAACTGCGCTGGCAGCAGCAGCCCGCGTTGCGGATGCTGCCAGCGGATGAGCGCTTCGACACCGACCATCGCGCCGCTGTGAAGATTTATTTTCGGCTGATAGTGCAACACGAATTCCTGCCGTTCCAGCGCGCGGCGCAGGCTGGCTTCGACAGACTGCCGCTGGACCGCCCGGGCATTCATGCTCTGTTCGAAGAATTTGTAATTGTTGCGTCCGTTTTCCTTGGCATGGTACATCGCGGTGTCTGCGCTCTTGATCAGGGTTTCCGTATCCTGACCATCGTCGGGGTAGATGCTGATACCAATACTCGCGCTGATATGGAGCTCGTGCTGGTCGATATGGTGAGGCAGCGCGAGCGCCGCGAGCAGCTTTTGGGCAGACAGCGCCGCGTCTTCTGCATGTTCAATATGGGGAAACAGCAGCACGAATTCATCTCCTCCCTGGCGGCTGACGGTGTCCGACTGCCGCACACAAGCCACCAAGCGTTGGGCTACCGACTGCAGCAGTTGGTCGCCCAACGCATGCCCCAGGGAGTCGTTGATATGTTTAAATTGATCCAGGTCCATAAACATCACCGCAAGCTGCCTGCCTTGACGACGGGCCAACTCAATCGCCTGGCTCAGCCGGTCTTGCAGCAATATTCGATTCGGCAGGCCAGTGAGTACATCGTGATGGGCCAAATGATCCAGCTCAACTTTAGCCGTCTCGACCTGTTCGGTCAGTTTTTGCGCTTCAATGCTGGCGATGACCAAGTGTGCGTTGGCTTGCTGCAAGCGGATCATCCGACCGCCGGACGCTGCCTCCCGCATGTCTGCCGCGCGAATTTCCCGCTCGCGCGTGGTGGCCGCCCCCTCGCGCTCATGGGCTTCTCCTTCCCGTGCCTGCGCCGCTCCCTCGCGCAGAAGGGCGGCGTCTTCACGCAAATCAGCGGCGTCCTCACGTAAGTCAGCGGCGTCTTCTCGTG
>JAYUBZ010000337.1:0-5232 GCA_043740595.1 Gammaproteobacteria bacterium | reverse complement strand
CATTAGCTGTCAGTACCGTGCCAGATCAGGGGTCGGGTAATCCGCCATTATCCAATCAATTTAAGGGGTATCGGCCTCCAGGTAGCGAAAAATTGCGCTTGAGCCCCTGGTGGTCGACACACTCTCTTTTACATTCACGCGCTTACCGCCAGGCGGCACAATCTTTGCACCTGCAAATAGTGACATATAAACCATTAGCGGGTGTAAACCAATCCGATTCCCATGCTAACACCGAGCCCCCCAGTCCTCAGCACCCCCAGAAACTCAAAAAGAGTGCGGCTGGCCACGCGGCTTGGGCTGAACAGTATCCGTGGGCACAATCTCTATGTCTCGGCGCTGTTCTCGGCCAGCCTGTTGATCGCCGCACTGGTCGCGCAAAACCATGTCAGCACGACCGTCGCAACCACCTCGGCCAATCTTGCCGACCGGTATGCGGTCAACGCCCTGATACGCGATCTGAGCAACGACATCTGGCTCGCGCAGAATAATCTGCAGCGTTACCTGTTGCAACCCGAGGAACCGCTGCGCGTCGAGACGATGACCCTGCTGGATCATATCCGCACCGACATTGAAGGCATACCCAAGAAACAATGGGATGGCGAGACCCCCGAGACGCTGGAAAACGTTCGCGCACTGAGCGCGACACTGGCCAAACTGCGCAATAATATGGACCAGCTGATGATCATCCGGACCCAGCCGAACCAGCTCTATCCAGCCATGCCGATTATCTCGAATGAACTGGTGCCCGCGCACACGGAATTTTACAATGCGGCAACCCTCGCCATGGATGATGCCGATCTCATGAATGACGTCCCGGCACAACAACAGGTCTATCGGGCTTTCGCTGCCACGCGTCATACCTGGAGCATGATGATCCTGTCCTTCCGCACCTATATGTCATTCCGCTCCGGGCTGTTTCCAGGCGATTGGCAGGATGGCACGCGTATTCAGATACAACATGTGGACGAATACTACGCGACCGTCACCGGCCTCTTGGACCGTCTCGCGGAAATGGATAAACAAGGCCTGCTGGAGTTTCAGCAGGCTGAGGCATTGAATAGCATGCGCGTGCAGCAGAAAAAGTGGCGCGCCGCCTACGAAAAGACCCTTTTAATTCACAACTCGAATGCCTGGCGCGCCGACGTACCACTGTTAAAAGATGTCATCCAGCCGCTGTTTCTGCAGATATGGTCCACGTTGCATGCGCTGGAGAAGAATCTGCTGGCCGGATCCGCCGGCGACATGGCGCAGATGACACAGATCGCCAACAAACTCTCCCATACCCTCTGGCTGGTCTTCGCCATTGTTATTCTAATGACCTTCGCTTTTTACCATCTCATCGAACACACCGTGCGACGCCCGATGGCGCGCGTGGCCCAGGCGCTCAAGGCGGAGGCGCGTGGCGATACACAGGTGACACTACCCACTATGCACACCACGGAAACCCAAGACCTGATCGAGGCCTTCGACCGCATGCGCCAACAGGTGCATACACGTCAGCAGCGTCTCGAAACCATCCTGGCCAATGCGGCGGAAGGCATTGTGACCTTCGACGCCAAGGGTGTCATCGAGAGCCTCAACACCGCCGCCGTGCGACTGTTCGGTTATGGGGAGCACGAGGCCGTCGGGGCGGATATCAGCCTGCTCATACCGCCCACCCATGCGCGTGACAAGCGTGACGGTTATCTGGCTCATTTCATGCGGGCTGAAATCAAGCGTCTGATCGGACATGAAGGCGAAGTGACCGGCCGGCACAAGGATGGCACGCGCTTTCCCATGGCCCTCAAAGTCAGCGAAATTACACTGGAAGGCAAGCCGTTATATACCGGGCTGGTGTCGGATATCAGCGAACGCAAGGCCCTGGTTGAACACCTCAAGTCCATGGCGGAGCATGACGGGCTCACCGGCCTGTATAATCGCAGCTATTTCCAGACAGAACTGGAACGCACGGTGGAGCGGACAAAACGCAGCGGTCAGACCTACGCCCTGTTATATATCGATCTGGACAATTTTAAATACGTGAATGACACCCTTGGCCATGCGGCGGGGGATCACCTGCTCATCGATATCGCCGGCATTTTGCAGAAACGCGCACGCAAAAGTGATCTCACTGCGCGTCTTGGCGGTGACGAATTCACCGTGCTGCTGTATGACGTTCAGGAGCAGACGGCCTTGCATGTCGCCGAGTCGTTCCGTCAGGCGCTCGCGGACTTCGTATTCAAACACAACGCGGAACGCGTCGACATCGGTTGCTCCGTCGGTGTCGCGATGATCTCGCGCGAGACGCAGACGCCGGCCCAGGCACTGTCACAAGCGGATATCGCCTGTCACCTGGCGAAGCGCGGCGGGCGCAATCGCGTACATCTCTTCAAGCCGGCGGATGAATCCAGCGTGAATGCCATGAGCGTGGACATGGGCTGGTCACGACGCATCAAGGAAGCCATTGAAAACGGGCGCTTTGCCCTCGCCTGCCAGCCGATCATCGATACCCGCACGCGTGAGATAGAATCTTACGAGGTCCTGATCCGCATGCTGGACGATAACAACGAGATCCTGCTCCCCGGAGGCTTCATGCCCTCGGCGGAACGCTTCGGTCTGGCGGTGGAAATCGACAAATGGGTCATCTTCAACGCCATCGAAACCCTGGTCGAACAGCGCAAGGCCATACCGCATTTGCGCTACTCCATCAATCTTTCCGGCCAGACACTGTCCGATCACACGGTGTGCGAACTGATACTCGACAAACTCAACCATAGCGGACTGGATCCCTCCGCGCTTACCTTCGAGGTGACCGAAACAGTGGCGATTGCCGACATGAAACTGGCGGAGGCCTTTCTCGCCCAGTTGCAGAGAATTGGCTGTCGCACCGCGCTAGACGATTTCGGCTCCGGCCTGTCGTCGTTCGCCTACCTCAGAGACCTGCCGGTCGACACTGTGAAAATCGACGGACGCTTCGTGAAGAATCTGGCGGAGAGTCCAGTGGACCAGGCCATGGTCAAAGCCATGAACGAGATCGCCCACGCCCTGGGGAAAAAGACCGTGGCAGAATTCGTCGAAAACGAGGAATGCTTCCAGCTGTTGAAACAATTCGGCGTGGATTATGCCCAAGGCTATCACCTGGGGCGGCCGGACATCGTCATGCCGTGCAAGGCTATCTCCGGCCATGTGGGCAACACTGTCGTTTGCCAACTGCCTTCCACGCGCGTCAGCCGCAGCTAGAGGCATAGTGACGTTATAGATTCCGCGCTGATCTATAAAACTCACAGATTCCAGCCAAAGGATACACATAGCCACACCTATCTGCGATAGTGCATACCGCTACACGCCGACACTGAAAGAAAATCTATAAATGCGCTGAGTTGATCAATCTCTGCAGTACATACGCCACATTTAAATCACACTGTTAACACCAACCTCTCCCTCTGGGTGCAAGACCGCACCAAAAAACAACAACTTCTTAGGGTGGTGGGCACATTGCTTGCCATTTACAGAAAATTCGAACAAAGTAGTCAGCTCATTCAGCACGGGAAAGACATCGTTTGATGCCCACCCCAGTATCGGCTCAAGCAGCCGCCAGGGACGGCCTCGGGTATCTGCTGAACGAGGTCGTCGAACGCAAGACCCTTTTCACCATTCAGGCGCTCGAGCCAAAACGCTGCTGACCGCCGCGTTATCTGTTCAACGAACGTAAACTGACGACACCGACGTATCTCAACCTTGGCAACACGGTGCAGATAGCGCATCCGGCCATGATCTTGGTATGGTCAGGTTTGGAAAATATACCCGAATCCAGAGTTGCAGCGACAAACATGAAAACATCAGAAGCCACATACAACCCCGCGGCACACCCAGCGGGCACTGCCGGGCAGACCACAGTCCCTGATCTGTCGATTGAATATACGCGCGTGCGCGCCGCGAGCATGGCCTTGTGTGAGCCCCTTGAAATCGACGACTACGGCGTGCAGACGGCGCCGGAGGTCAGCCCGCTTAAATGGCATCTGGCTCATACCAGCTGGTTTTTCGAAACCTTGGTGCTGCTGCCTTTTTTGCCCGGCTATCAGGTGTTCCACCCTGCCTACGCGAATTTATTCAATTCCTATTACAACAGCCTCGGCAGTTTTCATCCGCAGCCGGAGCGCAGCAGGTTATCGCGTCCGACGCTAGTCGAGGTGCAGCGTTACCGAGCCTATGTCGATGATCACATGCTACGCCTGCTTGCGTCGCCCAGCGGCCAGCCACCGGGCGACGTCCGCGTGCTCACGCAACTCGGCCTGCAGCACGAGCAGCAACATCAAGAACTCATGCTCATGGACATCAAACACATCTTTTTCTATAACCCCCTGCGCCCCGTCTACCGCAATCTGGCAGAACCGGGTGCACACACAGCGCCGGAACTGCACTGGGTCGAGTTTGCGGGCGGCGTACACTCCATCGGGCACACGGGCCGGGGCTTCGCCTATGACAACGAGGGTCCGCGTCACAAGGTATACCTCAATCCCTTCCTGCTCGCAGCGAGACCTGTGACCAACGGCGAATTCATCCACTTCATCGATTCTGGGGCCTATGCACGCCCGGAATACTGGCTGTCCGATGCCTGGAAAATGCTGCGGCAGAAACAATGGCAGGCGCCGCTGTATTGGGAACAACGCGATGGCCGATGGTGGCACATGACCTTGGGTGGCATGCGGCCAGTGGATACCCACGCACCGGTCTGTCATGTCAGTCAATATGAAGCCGCCGCCTACGCCCAGTGGACCGGCGCCCGCCTGCCGACCGAGGCTGAATGGGAAATCGCCGCGGCGAATTTACCGGTCAGCGGTAATCTGCGCGATGCGGATTTTCTCCAGCCGATGGCGGCGCAGGGCAAGGGCGCTTTGCTGCAGATGTACGGTGACGTCTGGGAGTGGACACTAAGTGCCTATTCACCCTACCCCGGTTACCGCGTGGCTGCGGGCCCTCTGGGTGAATACAATGGCAAGTTCATGAGCGGTCAACTGGTGCTACGCGGTGGTTCCTGCGTCACCCCGGCGGATCATATCCGCGCCAGCTATCGGAATTTCTTTTATCCAGGAGACCGTTGGCAGTTCAGCGGCTTCCGCCTAGCGAGGGACGCGCAATGATGCTGAATGCAACGAAGAAAAATCTCAAACCTCTCCGCCTCAACTTTACCGATCTTCATCCACCACCGAATGATTTTTATGCCGAGGTGATACGTGGGTTAAGCCAGCGGCC
>JAYUBZ010000336.1:0-4400 GCA_043740595.1 Gammaproteobacteria bacterium | reverse complement strand
AAACTCGCGCAGCACGGCTAATTTAGGTTCGGTGGGGCCAGCATGAATGCGGAAGGGCACTGGTACTTCGTGCTTTGTGAGAAACTCCGCCGCCGAGACATTGGCCGCCAGCATGCACTCCTCGATGAGTCGATGGGCATCGTTGCGCTGCACCGGTACAATATTCTCGATCTTGCGCTGGGCGTCGTAGATGATACGTGTTTCAGGCAACTCGAAGTCCACCGCGCCACGTGCGATGCGCGCGTTGTGCAACACTTTGTACAGTTCGTATAACGCCTCGAGATGCGCAACGACCGCAGCGTACTCGGCACGTAGCGCCTCGTCCTTTTCCACCAGCATGGCCGCAACCTTGTTATAGGTAAGGCGCGCGTGCGAGCGCATAAAACCCTCGAAGAACCGGTGATGCTCTATCTTGCCCGCTGAACTGATGTGCATTTCGCACACCATGCACAGGCGATTGACCTCCGGATTGAGGGAGCACAGGCCGTTGGAAAGGATCTCCGGCAGCATGGGGATGACATAATTCGGGAAGTAGACCGAATTACCACGGGCCACCGCCTCGGTATCCAGCGCCGTGGCTTCGTTGACGTAACTGGAGACGTCGGCGATGGCGACGATCAAGCGGTAGCCGCCATCGACACGCTCGCAGAACACCGCATCATCGAAATCCCGTGCATCCTCGCCGTCGATGGTGACCAAAGGTGTGGCGCGCAGATCCTCTCTCATGGCCAGGGCGGAATCCGGCACCTGAGGGGCCAGGTCCGCAACCTCGTTCAACACGGCGTCCGGCCAGCTATGCGGCAGTTCGTACATGCGCATCGCGACTTCGATTTCCATGCCCGGCGCCATGTGATCGCCCAGCACTTCCACGATCCGACCTACCGGTTGGTGACGACGGGATGGATGCTCCACCAGCTCGGCGACCACAATCTGACCATGTTGCGCCCCGCCTTCGTCGCCCTCCGGAATGGAGATTTCCTGGTTAATACGTTTGTCCGACGGGATCAGGTAATGGCTGCGGTTTTCCCCCATGAAGCGCCCCACCAGGGTTTTATGTGCGCGTTCCAGGACCTCGATAATGGTGCCTTCCAAACGACCCCGCTGATCCACACCGGAGACCCGTGCCACCACCCGGTCGCCATTCAGTACCTGGCGCATTTCCCGGGGTGACAGGAACAGGTCTTCACCACCCTCTTCCGGCACCAAAAAGCCGAAACCGTCCGCATGTCCCAGGACGCGGCCGCGTATCATGTCCATTTTTTGCAGCAGGCCATACTGGCCCCGCCGATTCTTCAGCAGCTGGCCGTCACGTTCCATGGCGCGCAGCCGGCGCGAAAAGGATTCTTCGTCCCGCTCACCCTCTACCCCCAGTGCCGTTGCCAGTTGCTTGAACGATAACGGCTCGCCCACGCTGGTGAGGTGCGCCAGGATGACATCGCGGCCAGGGACCGGGAATTCGTATTTCTGCGCCTCGAGCTCGGCCTGCGGGTCGGGGGAGGTGTTACCGTCGGTGTCCGGACGGGGATCGGTGGTGTTATCGGGTTTTTGCGTTGACATCAATTTCTTCTCTCGGTAGAGTGCGCCGCCTGACCTTGTTGGTATTTATAGGGTCGGGATGTGCCGGGGTGGCGGAACTGGTAGACGCGCTAGCTTCAGGTGTTAGTGGGGGTAACCCCGTGGAGGTTCAAGTCCTCTCCTCGGTACCACTTTTCAGCAACCGATGACAGACACTGTCTGTCATCGGTTTTCTTCAACTTCCCTTTGTTGATATTCCCAGGGCGTGCTGCTCGGATAATGTCCACCCTCATGCGAACGGGTGACGCAGTATTATGGTCTCGTCGCGATCCGCGCCGGTCGAGATGATATCCACACGGGTTCCAGTCACCTCCTCGATGCGCTTGAGATAGGCGCGGGCCGCGGGCGGAAGTTTTTCCAGACTTTTCACGCCCAGGGTCGACTCCTTCCAGCCGGGCATATCTTCGTACACCGGTTTGCATTTCTCCAGGGCGTCCGCACCGCTCGGCGAGGTACGCAGCATTTTGCCTTCGTAAGCATAAGCGGTGCACAGACGGATCGTCTCCAAGCCGTCGAGTACGTCCAGCTTGGTGATACACAGCCCGCTGAATCCGTTGATCTGATGCGCACGGCGCATGGCCACCGCGTCGAACCAGCCGCAACGGCGCTTGCGGCCGGTGGTGGCCCCGAACTCGTGGCCCTTCTCGCCCAAAAAATCACCCACTTTGTCGAATAGTTCAGTAGGGAAAGGACCGGCGCCCACCCGCGTGGTATAGGCCTTGGTGATGCCCAGTACATAATGCAGTTGCAAGGGGCCGACGCCCGCGCCGCAGCTGGCGGCACCGGCACCGGTATTGGACGAGGTCACATAGGGATAGGTACCGTGATCGATATCCAGCAGGGTACCCTGGGCGCCCTCGAATAATACACTCTTACCCTGGGTGGCATATTGGTCCAACGTGTCGGGGATGTCCGCCACCAGGGGGCGCAGTCGTTCGGCTACGCCTAAATTTTCGTCCAGGGTCTGCTGATAGTCCACCGCGTCACACTTGAAGTAGTGCTGCAACGCAAAGTTGTGATACTCCATCACCACCTCGAGTTTTTGGGCAAAGCCTTGGGCGTCGAGCAGGTCCGCCACCCGCAGGCCGCGACGCGATACCTTGTCTTCATAGGCCGGACCGATGCCACGACCGGTCGTACCGATAGCAGCCTTGCCGCGCGCCTTTTCCCGCGCCGCATCCAAGGCGGCGTGGTAGCGCAGGATAAGTGGGCACGACTCGCTGATGCGCAGGCGTTCGCGCACCGGTACGCCGCTGCGCTCAAGCTGATCCATCTCCTCGAACAGCGCCAGGGGCGAGAGCACCACACCGTTGCCGATGAGGCACATCACGCCGTCGCGCAATATGCCCGACGGGATCAGGTGCAAGACGGTTTTCCTGCCGTCGATGACCAAGGTGTGTCCGGCGTTGTGGCCGCCTTGAAAACGCACGACCGCATGCGCCTTGTCGGTGAGCAGATCGACGATCTTGCCCTTGCCCTCGTCACCCCATTGCGAACCGACTACAACAACATTCTTTCCCATGGCTACCTTCATGAACTTAAGCAGTGTTATGTTTTCTTGATCAGCCAAACGCCTTTTTCCTGCGCCAACTCACGGTCGCAGCCGAGCTCGCGGGCGCTGGCCGCCGTCCCCGGCAACCCGATCACCACACGCTCGCCGGCGGCACGCAACCGCTCCACTTCTTTGTGCAATACGCTATCCTGACTCCACGGCGCGTAAATGCCGGCGCGTGCCGGCGCGTTGCCCGGCAGTATCTTGAGCAGGCGGCGCAAATCGGCACTGAAACCGGTGGCCGCGCGTTCCCGACCGAAGGCCTTGCCGATGCCATCATAGCGTCCGCCCTGAGCCACGGCCTGCCCGTGACCGGTGACAAACACGGAATACACCACGCCGGTGTAATAGCGGTAACCGCGCAACTCCGCGAGGTCGAAATACAACGGCACCCCGGGATGGCTGCTGACGATGGCGTCGGCCACCGCCTGTAGATTATCCAGGGCCAGTCTCACCGACGCCGTGGCCTTCTGCAGGCGGGCGCGGGCCTGCACCAGCACCTCCGGACCGCCGTTTAACTCGGTGAGCGCCGCGAACATCGCCTTGCGCTCCGCCGTGAGACTGGAACCTGCCAGGAGTGCATCCACGTCCGGGCGCGCCTTGCGTTGCAGTGCGTCGAACAAATCCGCTTCCATCCGGCCATCGAGCCCTGCATCCGCCGCCAGCTGCCGGAAGACGCCGACATGCCCCAGGTCCAGGTGCGGACTGACAATGCCGATTGCCTGCAGTGCCGAGAGCATAAGACGAAGTATCTCGACGTCGCTCTCCGGACCGGGATGGCCGAACAATTCAGCCCCGAGCTGCAACAGCTCGCGCGATCCCGCAAACTCATCCGGGCGCGTATGTAATACGCTGCCCACGTAACACAAGCGCACCGGCACGCTGCGCTTGAGGTAGTGGGCATCGATGCGTGCCGCCTGCGGCGTCATGTCGGCGCGCACACCCATCAAGCGGCCACTCAGCTGATCGGTCAGCTTGAAGGTCTGCAGATCCAGATCATGGCCGGTGCCTGTAAGGAGCGATTCGAGATACTCGATCAACGGCGGCATGACGAGCTCATAACCCCAGGAATCGAACAAATCCAACAGGCGACGGCGCATGGTCTCAAGGTGTAGCGCCTCCAGTGGAAGAATTTCTTCTATCCCCTCAGGCAGGAGCCAACGATCTTTCACGATGGATAGAGCCGTCTTTTTCCAGTTCCGAGATATGGCTAAAGACGCTGCGCTCACTCATGCTGCATTTAGCAGACAACATCGAGATCGACGGGTAACAC
>JAYUBZ010000335.1:0-14560 GCA_043740595.1 Gammaproteobacteria bacterium | reverse complement strand
CGTGAAATTTGAAACGCCCGGTCAAGGGCGCCGTGGCATGCTCCAACAATGCGATTCGCCTCTGCGGCCACAGAGCAAAGCATCCGGTGCCGGAATCGTTGAAGGATATATCCAGCTTGACATCGCAAAACTCTAGCCACTGCTGTGTTAGGTTGTATTGGCACTTGTAGAAAGATTCTTTAGCGCTGAAAATGAGGGCGGCACATCGACCCTGCTCCGGCGGGCGGAGCGTAGCCAGCCAGGCCGTTTCTCCTGGCGTGCAGATATGCGACCAGATTTCCGGTGTCACGTCCCCGACGATTTCGATATCTAAACCGATGGCACGGAACTGGCTTTTCTTAGCGACGGCGGCGCCACACATCCCGGTGGTGTGACTGATGCTACCGATGATATCTTGCGGCCACTGCGGCCGCCGATCGCTATTCACGCGCAGTGGATAGTCATAAAACCCAAGCTCCGCCATGGCAAGGCGCGCGCAATGCCGTCCGCCAGCGAACTCCTGGATCCTTTTTGGTACAGCGCATCCGAGATACTGCGCTTCGTCGGCAGATAACAGCGACGCATCGGCAGCTACACGAAGTTCGGCGCCCACCACGCCCGGTGGGAACACACTGTCTATAAGCGAAGAAAGGCTGGCGGCATTTCTCTGATACACATCGCACTTGCCGACAGTCGACGTGGAGTAATATTCACCGGGTATACGACTTAGGACATCAGGGGAATTCAGGCCACGCACATTTTCTGTAGGTGGCAGAATGTCCCAAAGTTTATTTATACACTTACGGCGGTCGTTTTCTCCGATTATTTTAAACATCGATCACCGCCGAAATGTGCGTGGCCATCTGCGCTAATCCCTGGCCTTTGAACATGGTGAAATGATCGCCGTCAATGACGGCCATATCGACACCTCCCAGGGCAAAGGCACCCCAGCCCATCTTGGGATCGAGGAATAAGCCTTTTGGCTCGCGGGCGCTGCACAAAAGCGTTATTTTTCCCGGGTATACCCTGGGTTCGTAAGCTTGTGCCGTTTCCTCAAGATAGCCCAGTAACCATTGATCATAATTTTCCGCACTCAACTGTCCGGTTTCGAACGCGACGCGCGCTTCTGCGTCAGCCTGCGAACTGCTAAACCAGCGCAGCAGTCTCTTGGACATGACTCGTTGTGCCAGAAACTTAGTCAGATTCTGTTCGCGCGACAACACCCTCTGAAAATCCGCGCCAATCAACTGCCAGCGATACGAGTAGTCGGCAAGAATTGCACGCAGCCGGGACATTCGGCTAGTGTGTCCCGGCGCCCAGGCATCGATCAAGGCAAGCAGCGACACCTCATGCCCCGCTTCAATCAATTGTCGCGCCACCTCGAAGGCCAACACACCACCGACGCACCAGCCGATCAGTTTGTAAGGTCCGGTAGCTTGAAACTTCTGGATAAGCTGCACGTACTCGGCGGCGATGCCTGCTAAAGTTTGCGGCAAATTATGGTTCGTTATCGAAGGATCGAATAGCTGAAGTGCCATGAGAGGCTGGTCCGGGCCGAGGTGCTTGGAAAGACTGTAATAATATACGCCGGTGTTATGGATCGCGATTAACGGCGATTTTGAACCATTAGGCTGTAGCCGAACCACTTGCCGGAAATCGTACTCACGCTGACTACTGTGCATCAACAACTTTGCCTGCTCCCCGATGTTCGGGGCCTCGAACAAGGACAACAGGCTCAATCGTTGTCCGAACTCTGCTTCGATGCGGGCCAACAGTCGCGCCGCAAGCAAGGAATGTCCGCCCAACTCGAAGAAATCCGCCGTCTTCTCGATGATCTCAAGCCCCAGAACCGAACCCCATATCTTCGCCACACGACGCTCGACCTCGTTGAGTGGTTGCGTCGTTTCCCTGTTTTGACACAGTACTGGCGCTGGTGCCGGTAGGGAGCGGCGGTCGATCTTTCCGTTTGGTGTGCGTGGCAACGTGTCGAGTATAACGATGGACGAAGGGCGCATATAGCCCGGCAAGGATTGCGCGATGCTGGTGTGCAGCGCGCGGATCAAGACATCAGAGTGATCTGGCAAGACCTGCCGCGGAACCACATAGGCCCAGATCGCGCCCTCGCCAGAAGGGTCTTGCCCGAGCACAGCGACAGCTTCTGCAATTTCCGGATGGCGCAACAACACGGCTTCGATCTCACCCAGTTCAATGCGAAAACCCCGTAACTTTATCTGGTGATCGGTACGGCCGAGATATTCCATGTGACCGTGCTGCTTCATTCGGACAATGTCGCCAGTGCGGTACAACCTCGCGCCGGCATGTTTGCTGTATTTATCGGGAATAAATTTCTCCCGAGTTACCTCCGGCTGATCGAAATAGCCAAGTGCGACTCCGTCACCACCAATGAACAGCTCGCCGGGGACGCCGCTCGGCACCAGCTCCTGATGTCTGTCGAGAATATAGAATTGTGTGTTGGCAATAGGCGGACCGATGGGAACCGGACCGTCAGCAGACTCGACCCGAAGCGCGGAAGACCAGACCGTCGTCTCAGTTGGTCCGTACATGTTCCAAAGTTCTCCGCCGCATTCCAGAAGCCTCTCGGCGAGCTTGCGTGGCATCGCTTCGCCACCGCACAGCATCTTCAACGGCGGGTCTCCATGCCAGCCTGCTTCGAGTAAAACCTGCCACATCACCGGCGTAGCCTGCATGAATGTTGCGCCGTGCCGACGCAAAAGTAACAGCAACGCAGCGCCATCCGCCATCTCCTGCTCTTTTGCCAGGATCAGTTTTGCGCCGACAATCAATGGAAGAAAAAAATCCGGCACCGCCATGTCGAAAGACATCGTGGTGACGGAAACCACTGTATCTTCCTTGGTGAGTCCAGGCTGCCGCTGCATCGCGTAAAGCAGATTGACCAGCGCGCGATGGTGAATCGCTACTCCTTTTGGCCTCCCGGTCGATCCCGAGGTGTAAATGACATAGACTGTATCGGTGGGTGATGCAGACGGGACCAAAGGTTCCGCGCTCTGTTCTCCGGTCGACAAATATTTCGAATCGACCATGATCACCGACATCGCATCATGTACCACACGCTCGCGTAATGATTCACGCGTAATAATCGCCGCTGGCCGCGAGTTCTCGAATACATACTGAAGGCGTTTCGTAGGATATGCCGGATCGAGCGGGATGTAGGCGCCTCCTGCTTTAAGGACGGCCATTAGCGCCACCATCAACTCGGGAGAGCGGTCCAAAACTACCGCGACCCGGCTGCCTGGCTTCACCCCATGGCTTCGCAGTTCATGTGCCAGCCGGTTCGATGCGATGTCGAGTTCACAATAACTCATGCTACGCTCGCCGCAAACCACGGCGACCGCATCCGGCGTGCGTTTTACCTGGGCTTCGAAAATATGAGGCAATGTTAAATGCTTTGGATAGAGCACATCGGTACAATTATTTTCGACAACCAGTTCGCGACGCTCGCTATCGTCGATGATCGTCAGGATTGAAATTTTTCTCTCCGGGTCAACCACCACGGCGTGCATTAATATCTCGAAATGATTGAGAAGCCGGATAATTGTTCTACCCTCAAACAAACCAAGATTGTATTCGCACGTCATACTCCAACCCTCCGACCCTTCCACCATGGAGAAATTTAGGTCACAACTCATTCCCGTGGAGATCGATGGCATGTCGACCAGTTTGAAGCTGGAGCAGGCGTCATTCTTGATGATCGCCCGCTGAAACATGAAGTTCACCGAAAACAGCGGGTTTCGGCTTAGGTCTGGTTTTGGCTTTACGATCTCGATCAGATTTTCATGCGAGATACGCTGATGCTTCAGGATTTCAGTGTGGTTGTCGTGGATGCGTAGCAAGAGCGCGAGAAAACTGGGGTCACCCGATAAATCGTTGCGCACAACCACAATGTTTCTGAACAAACCAATCATATTTCCGTGGCCGATCTCGTCCCGACCGACAAATTGTCCGCCGATGGAAATATCGGTTTCCCCTGTATAACGGTGCAACAGTGTGAGCAGCACTGCCAGAATGGTCGTATGTAGCGTAGCGCCGTTATGATGGCCAAGATACGCAAGCTCATTGGTCAATTCCTTATCCAGTGGAACCGATAGGATACTTCCATTCGGCGTTAACATTGGTGGGCGGGTGTGATCGGTTTGGATTTCGAAATGCTTAAGGCCGCACAAGCTACGCTTCCAGAAATCTGCATCGATCTGCTGGATTGGCCTGGCAAGTTGTTCCACCTGCCATAGCGAAAAGTCGCCATAACTAATGGGCAGATCCGGTAACACCGGCGGTCGCCCCGCATGCAGGGCCACGTAAATCTCGCTCATCTCGCGCGCCAGGATATCGATGGACCAGGCATCGCTGACGATGTGATGTAATGTCGCCAGCAGTAGTGAAGCGTTTTTGCATAGACGTATATGCGTTATTCGTATTAGCGGTGGCGCTGACAACTCGAAAGGAGTGCATGCATCCAAACCTGCGATGCGTTCGGCTTCTATCAGCGCTTCCGCTTCTGGCAATCCCGTTAAATCGATGATGGGAATATGGAAGGAAACATGTGGCTTGACGATCTGGACGACTTCTCCATCTGACTCCGCAAAAAAAGTACGCAATACTTGGTGTCGCAGCATGATCAACCTAAATGTTTTTTCCAGTTCACCATTCGAAATGGTGCCTTCCAGGCGCCAGCGCACATTAATGTTAAGTGATGGGTCGCGCGGATTGAGTTGATGCAACAACCAGAAGCGCCGCTGACCCGGAGAACAGGGAAACTGAAAGTTCTCCTTACCCGCCATAACGGGCGGCCGAATCCGAATCGTCGACGCGTTAGCGCGCTCAGTGGTTACAGTGTCGGGGCCGTCTTTTTTTTCGCGGATTTTGACTGTAGTGTCCACGGCCTATGCCGCCAGACATCTATAGAAAATCTTCAGGGCAGGCAACATTTGTATAGTCCGTTTTCCGTTCGCCACGACCGAAGAGAAATAGCGGGCAGGAAAACCCTATCCGCCTATTTCCGATTAATAAACTTAAAGACGCACGCTATGCTCGCTGGAAGCCAAGGTCTGTACGCGGGCGCACATAACCTTCCCACCGTATGTGTGACAGCGAACAGAGACTAACGCCCTTATTCCTATACAAGACTTGCAGGTCGAGTTACGAAATTCCGTGGAATCGGGACAAGATTATTCGTTGACGAACAATCAAAATGTAAAAAGGAAATCGCCGTGGTGAAAAGAGCAGACAGCACGTGGCGCATAGACTCAAGGCGTATTTTATGCGCTGCGCTGTGCGCATTTCTTTTTGCGACGCTTTCGTCCTGTTCAGGCGGTGGGTCAGCCTCTGGAACGACAGCGACAGCGACAGCAACATCGGACCAGGTCGCTGCCTGGGGAGACAGCACCACCTCAGGCATTGGCGCATCCAATTCTGCCTTGAGCTATCCCGCACAGCTGCAGTCATTAGCGGGGCGTAAAACCTATAACGGTGGTGTTTCAGGTCAGACTAGCGATCAAATCGCAGCGCGTCAGGGTGGTGCACCAGCACTGCTGACATTCAAGGATAACGCCCTCCCTCCTGCGGGCTCTGTCGTGCTTGGGTCCCAATCGACTTTCCCGGTAACCGCCGAAAGTCCCAGCCCTATTACCGGAACTATCAGCGGTTTTCACGGCACGCTGAGCTACCAAACCGATAGCGGCAACAATCCGCTGCTGGTATTCACGCGCGATGACCCGGGGGGGTTGGAAACTATTCCCGCGAACAGTCCTTTCTATCCCGATACCTTCGGCCGAGAATCTAAAATTAATGTCTTCTGGATGGGACAGAACAATTTTTACGATCCCCAAGGGGTAAAATCAAACATCGCGCAATGCATCGCGTTTCTTTCCAATCGGAAGTTTATCGTGATGAGCCTGCTTAACGCGGGTAATGAAGGCATCGGAACTTCGTCATACGCCCAGCTGGCGCAGATCAACGCGGATCTTGCGCGAGCGTATCCGGATAATTTTCTGGATATCCGCGGTATTTTGATAAATAACTACGATCCAACCAATCCAAAGGACGTTCAGGACCACAATAATGATGTTCCGCCCGGTTCGCTACGCAACGACAATGAACATCTAAACGATAAGGGTTACGGGATCGTGGCTCAGAAGATTGCAGACTTTCTTGCGGCAAAAAGCTGGTAGGACTAAATGCCAACGGTATGACTATTCGACACCGATGCGTTGTGTACGATACCGCACAGACGGTGATGCCTGAAAAAGTATAAAAAGCGATATCACACACCAATTTTAAACTGGTAAATCCTGCCGATGATACGAAGCTTCTGGGTTGGCGCCGATACGAGCGGCCAACGTGCGTGCTTATGCCGCCGCACATGGGTTTTTTCAACATTGGTTCCCTCATGCAGGACAGGATCTTGCTTATGACCGATTACTCCGTTATCCCCCGGAAAACCAGCGTATCGGTAGTCACGCCACTTATTCCACTGAACTTCGTCTATCCCGGCCTTTCGTTGACGCAGATTCTCTCCATCGCCCGAGCCTATTGGAGACTGAGCCTCCTCATCGTTCTCTTGGTCATGTCTCTCACGGTACTGGTCATGACGTTGTTGCCGCGAACCTACACGGCGACGACAACACTGCTGGTGAACTACGAGGTCAACGATCCGTTAAACGAAAAGGAGCTCCCAGTTGGTCAGGTGGGCAGTTACATCGCGACACAGGTGGAGCTGATGCAAATCCCAGAAGTACTGTTGGCAGTCGTCGACCGACTTAAGCTGACGCAGAACAAGGATTATGCCCGGGGCTACGCCAGTGACAGCGGAACACTGCGTGAATGGGTGGCCAGCAAGCTGCGTAAGAATTTGGCGATTTATCAGGGACAACAGGGCAGTCAACTGATCTATGTAACATATTCGGCAAATAAGGCGGCGGACGCGGCACAAGTGGCGAATGCGGTTACGGAGACTTATCTGACTTCGAGTCTTGTCCGATCCTTGAAATCGCAACTCGCGGGACAGGAGGCACGGATGACCAAACTCAATATTGCCTTCGCAGCCCGCCATCCGGACGTAGTGGATCTTCGATCGCAGATCAACGCTACCCGCAATTCGCTGGCGGTCCAGCTAAACAGCCCATCAACGGAAGCAGGCGTAGCGGCGCAGCAGGACGCACTTCAGACCGAATACAAATTCCCTTCAGGCGGACACTACACCAACGTCAGCTTCATCAGCCGCGCCATATCGCCGATAAATGCCAGCAAGCCTAAAGCATTGACTGGATTTCTTCTGGGCAGTATCGCTGCCGGAGCACTTGGCCTCGGCATTCCGATAGGTTGTGAACTATTCAATCGCCGCGTGCGATGCCGCGACGATCTTGAACGCCATCATGGGATTCCGGTTTTGGTGGAATTTGGAGCCCTCCCGTTGCAAACGGCCACGCTGCCCATGAGGAAAACCGTATGAGCATGCGAACAATGGGCAAGAACATGCCGGACACTGAGAAGGCTGTATCCCACATGAACAAATACCGGAGGATCAAACTCGAAATCGAGGGGCCGCCACAGGCAAACGGTGCAATCCGCGGACAGGAGTGCTCTTGATATGAACGTCCACCATAACCTCCCCCTCGTTTCCCGAGAAACCGCTGTGTCGGTGGCCACACCGGTTATTCCTTTGAACTTCGTTTATCCCGGTCTTTCGGTGGCGCAGATTCTTTCGATCGCCAAGGCTTATTGGAAGCTGAGCCTGCTTATCACGCTCGCCATTCTGTTCCTCACGGCACTGGTTATGGCGATATGGCCGCGAACCTACACGGCCACGGTGACGCTAATGGTCAACTATGAGGTCAACGATCCGTTAAACGGCAAGGAACTGCCCGTCGGTCAAGTGAGCAGTTACATTGCAACACAAGTTGAGCTGATGCAAACCCCGGAGGTGTTGTTGGCAGTGGTCGATGGCCTCAAGCTGACGGAGAACAGTGATTATGCCCGCGGGTATAACGGTCGTAGTGGTACCCTGCGTGAATGGGTGGCCAAAAAATTGAGCAATAACTTGTCAATTTATCAGGGTCAACTGGGCAGTCAGCTGATCTATGTGACGTATTCGGCGAATAATCCTACAGAAGCGGCGCAGGTGGCGAATACCGTGGCGGAGGTATACAAGGAACAGGACTACATGCGTTCAACCGGTCCACCCGGTGAACGCGCCAAACGCTATGCGGTGCAGTTGACTGAACTCAAGGACAAGGTCGATCAAGCGCAGATGCAGGTCACGGCATTTCATCAGCGAAATGGCTTGATCGATGAGGGGAACAAGGCCGGCGTCGATGTGGTTCTGCTAGCGACCCTCGAAGGGCGATTGCTTGAAGCACAGAACGCGCGCCGAGTTGCCGAGGCACGGGCGTCTGGCGACCAATCTGTCAACGACCAGGTCCTGTCTTCGAGCCTGGTTCAATCACTGAAAACGCAGCTCGCCACCCAGGAATCACATCTGGCGCAGCTTAATACGGCCTACACCCCGCAATATCCGGACGTCCTGGAATTGCAATCGCAAATTGAAGCCACCCGCCGCTCGCTCGCGTCCGCCCTGCAAAGCTACTCCGCCAATGCGTCAGCGGGGCTGAGCGTGGCGCAGCGGCTGGAGCAAAATCTGCAACGGGCGGTGACGGAACAACGCACTCAGGTTCTCGCCAAGGGCCAGCTGCACGATGAAGCCGCGAAATATCTATTGGAACTCGAATCGGCGCAGACCGTATACAAACGTGCGCTCGAAGGTTATGACCAAATCATGTTTGCCTCCGGTGGCCACTACACCAACGTCAGCTTCGTCAGCCGCGCCACACCGCCGGTAAAAGCCAGCAAGCCGAAATTATTGACCGGATTTATTTTTGGCGGCATCGCCATCGGTATTCTGGGACTCGGCTTTCCACTGGGTTATGAACTATTCAACCGACGCGTGCGCTGCCGTGACGATCTCGAGCGCCACCATGGGATTCCGGTGCTTGTTGAATTCGGTTCGCTATCTATGAGGACTACTGCATGAGCATAAAAAATGCGAGCTACAATTCCCGCGATTCCATACACGCATCGCACGAAACTGACGACCAAGTATTGGAATCCAGGGGCGAAATTACACCGATCGATCACATAGTAGATCCTGATGATCGGCTGATCATGGCGCATGATCCATACGATCCGCGCTGCGAAAAAATCCGCGCGCTGCGAACCGAGCTGCTGTTGCGGCGCGAGTCGGGTGATCGCGCCGACATTGTCGCTTTGTTGAGCCCATGCGCCGGTGAGGGACGTTCGCTACTGGCCGCTGAGCTCGCCATTGCCTTTGCACAGACGGGGCGTCCGACATTGCTTGTCGATGCGGATTTACGCCGTCCACAACAGCATTTATTTTTCGGCACCGACAACCATCAGGGTCTGTCACAGGCGATTGAATACGGTGTAAAACCGCAGATGCATACCGTGCGCGGCCTGCCGAGAATGTCAGTGCTAACGGCAGGCGCGGTTCGGAGCAATCCGCTGGAGTTGCTGTCAAGCAGCAGTTTCGCATCGATGATCGATGAGTGGAGCAACAATTTCCAGTTCGTTGTAATCGATACGGCGCCGGTTATGCATTTTTCGGATGGACTGGCGGTCGCAAGCCTCGTCGGCCGCGTACTGGCGTTGAGTCGCGCGCGACACACTCCTTACAAGGATATGCAAGATATGTTGCGCAGACTGGCAGCCACGCGTTCACAAATTCTAGGTGCCGTGATCAGTCATTTCTGATTTTTATGTCAGCACGCTGCGTCGTCTTGCTTTGCACCGCTGCCCCACCAATTAGAAACAATAGTTATGGATACAAAAACATCTGACACGACGCGGCCCTACGGTACGGCGTGGTTGCGAGACGACCGGCATTCCTTATTCTTTGCAGGAATGATGTGGGTTCTGATCGTGCTGATGATCGTGCCGGAGGGCTTCGATTACCAGAGCCTCGCGACCAACAGCGCACCAAGCACGGGTGGGGCAATCAGCCGCATGCTATGGCTGGGTCTACTGGCGGTAAGCACCATCATTATATTCTGGCGAGCGGGCCTGGCGTGGTTGCTGGCGCGCGCCCTGAATCCATTTTTGCTCTTATTTGTCGCGCTCGCGATAGCCAGTATCGCATGGTCCATCGACCCTTCTCTGAGCATTCGGCGCCTTGTCCGAATGGGAACGATCGTACTGGCTAGTGTCGCGTTCGTGCTGATGGGCTGGCATGCGCGGCGCTACCAGAATGTCCTGCGCCCGATCCTTACCATCATGCTGCTGGGCTCGATCCTCTTTGGACTGGTCTTTCCATCGCTGGCGATCCACCAGCAAACATCGGCTGAGCTCATAGGCGCGTGGCGCGGACTCACGAATCACAAGAACAGCCTCGGCGCCTTAGCCTGCATTGCGCTGATATTCTGGTTTCACGCATGGCTAACCCGTGAGGTCAGGCTCCTGCCGGCATTGGCCGGTGGTGCAGTCGCTACGACCTGCCTGGTGTTGGCGCGCAGCTCGACGTCATTGGCGGCCACCCTGTTCGTGATGGTTCTACTGCTTGTATTACTGCGATCGCCTCAGGGCTTGCGTCCGTATCTACCCTATCTGGTCGCGATGCTGGTGGGGATACTCTTAATATATGCCCTCGCCATTCTAAATCTAATTCCGGGACTGGGGACCTTGACGGCCCCCATCGCCGCGCTGACCGGCAAGGATATGACCTTCACCGGCCGCACCGAAATCTGGCAGATCCTTGTCGAACACATTCGGCACCATCCCCTCCTCGGCACTGGCTACGGAGCCTATTGGACTGCAGGGCCAATCGCAGGAACGGAGTCCTACGAATTCGTGCGTCGCATGGGTTCGTTTTACCCCGGATCCGCCCACAATGGCTATCTGGAAGTTGCTAACGATCTGGGATGGGCTGGCTTGGTGTGCTTGCTCGCTTATATCATCACTCATGTCCGGCAATCGCTGCAACTTCTGGGAATCAACCACAGTCAGGCTACTCTGTATCTGGCGCTGTTCTTTCAACAGGCGATTACGAACTTATCCGAAACACACTGGTTCAGTGGGCTGAGTGTCGATTTTGTGATCATGACGCTGGCTACCACGGCGCTGGCGCGCGGCCTTCTGGAGCATCGGTTTCGTGTTATATTTGGCGAACCACATCCCTCCATCGGCGCACCTGTCCACGGCATGGCCTCGACGCACGTGCAAAAATCCTTCAGGCACGTTCATGGCGGCGGAATTTGATGCCATGACAACAGCACACTCAGGCCCCCAATATGCAACCGGCGTGATCCCATCCTTGGATGGTATCCGAGCGATTGCGGTGACATTGGTATTATTCGCTCACGGCGGATTGGAAAAACTGTTTCCCGGCGGCCTGGGTGTCACCATTTTTTTCGTGCTAAGCGGCTACCTGATCACCACGCTGATGCGCATCGAACACGCCCACAGCGGTGCGATCAGCTACCGCAGTTTTTACCTGCGCCGGCTTCTACGCCTGATGCCGCCGTTGATGATAGTTATCACCGTGGCCAGCCTGTTGTCCGCGCTATCCATCATCGACGGCAGATTCACACCCGGTGGCATGATCTCGGCACTGTTTTATTTCGGCAACTATTATGTGATTGCACATGACTATCATGGCATGCCCGCAGGCATCGGAGTGGTATGGTCCTTGGCGATCGAGGAACACTACTATCTCTTTTATCCTCCGTTGGCGGCGCTGTTGCTGCGGGTCGGTCGCGTCGGGCTTTCCGTGACTGTGCTCTCGATACTCTGCGCAGCTGTTTTAGCCTGGCGCTATTGGCTCGTATTTCACGCTGGGACGGAAGCTTACATCACCATGGCCACCGATACGCGGGTCGACGCCATTCTTATCGGATGTCTTATGGCGTTGTTATGCAATCCCTGGCTTGATCGGGTCGCAGAACGGAAAGCGCTCAACGACTGGGGAATCGTCGCGGTCTGCGTTGCAGTGTTACTGGGAACCTTGTTATATCGCAACGAGGTCTTCCGTCTCACCCTGCGCTACACCCTGCAGAGCCTGGCCATCGCACCCTTGATCTACTTGGCGGTGGCCAGGTCAGATCGCCTGCCATTTCGTTGGCTGAACGCCCGACCCATTGTGTATATCGGCACAATTTCTTACACGATCTACCTTTCCCATCACGTGATTCTGTTAGCAATTGCCAAACACTGGCCGCAGTTGAGCTGGATTTGGCTGACCCTCGCAGGAGCCATCCTGACACTGGCAGTGGCGGAACCGATGCGGCGCTGGGTCGACCGGCCTTGCGCCAGGCTGCGCCAGCGATTACACCGAAAGACCATGGCGGGCAATAGCGTGTCCGGTTTGCTTCCCGTAGGTACACCATGAAATACGCTGAAGCCATAACACCACATGACGTATCTCCGGAAACGGCGATCAACGCCATCCAAAGCCACAGCGGGCCGGTCTTGCTTGACCTGGATGAAACACTGTATCTACGCAACTCCACCGAGGACTTCATCGATTCTGCGCGTCCACGTCTTCTGGCGCTGTTGCTGATGAGAATGTTGGATGCCATCAAGCCGTGGCGCTGGACCGGTGGTGAAGTGACGCGCGACGTGTGGCGCGTGCGTCTAATATCGGCATGCTTTCCTTGGGTTGAAAGACACTGGGAAAACCGGGTTATCCGGCTTGCGGCGCGCTTCACTAATCTGCGTCTGATGGCGGCTATTAAGATTCCTGGCATGACACCCATCATCACCACCATCGGATTCCGATCGATCGTCACGCCACTGGTGGCGGCACTCGGTCTGCCACAGGCACAGATAGTGGCCGCGCGGCTGTCCAACTTCGTCGACCGGCGCGACGGGAAACTTCATCTCACTGTCGCCGCACTCGGTGATGAGACCGTTCGCCGTTCACTCGTCCTCACCGATTCAGACCAGGACCTCACATTGCTCGATGCCTGCGCGCTTCCGTTGCGGGCCGTATGGCCGGAGGCATGCCATCGCCAGGCATTGAGCGGTGTCTATCTCCCCGGTCAGTACCTGACGTATGTCAAGCGACCGGGCACACGCTATATCGTGCGTGGCATCCTGCAGGAAGACTACGCGTTTTGGGTTTTGAGCTCGATAGCGCTGGCGGCTCTGCCATTGCTTCATGCCCTGGGTCTGCTGTTCCTGCTGGTGTCATTTTGGGCGGTGTACGAACGCGGCTATGTCGACAACGATCTGATCGCTGCGCGCTTCGAGGAAAATCCAAAACTCACCGCGGAATTTATTACTTCACCAGTGGCTACACCACGGTGGCAACCCTGGGTTTGGGCATTTGTCTGTGGAGCGATCGCTATTGTTTTTCTGCGCTGGCCGGTGACGCCCGTGCCTGCGGATTTTATTATGTGGGTGGCGGTGTTACTGGCCACCCACGGCTGGTTCGCGATGTATAACCGCTTCGACAAAGGGACACGTGTGTGGCTATTTCCCGGATTGCAGTTCGCGCGCAGCGCGGCCTTGGTAGCGCTGGTGCCGATCGGTCTGATCGGCACACTTGCCCTCGGCGCGCATGTGCTTGCCAAGTGGGTGCCCTATTATGGATATCGCCTTGGTGCTAAGGAATGGCCCGACGCGCCGTTTCATTTGATACGATTGTTGTTCTTCGTGGTGTTGGCGCTGTTACTAGGGTTTTCTCAAGGATTTTCGTCACTATTAAACTGGACCGCGCTGGCGCTGCTGGCCTGGAATTTATTCAGGGCGCGCCAGGAATTGACAATGGCCTTGACGGCGGCCAGGCGTCTTGACCGAACTGAAACAAGGCCACCGTTATGAACATCAGCCTGTGCATAGCCACCTATCGTCGGCCGGAACGGTTGAGCGCACTACTGGATGACATCGTCAAACAGCAACTCCTGCCGAACGAAGTAGTGATAGTCGATAACGATGTCACGGGCAGCGCGCGCGCTGTGGTGGAGACGCGGCGCGAGTTGGGCGCCCCCTTTCAAATTCACTATGACATCCAGCCCGTGAAGAATATTTCACTGACACGGAATCGGACCGTAGCGCTGGCAAGCGGCAACTGGATCGCCTTCATCGATGACGACGAACGCGCGCCTGTTGATTGGCTTAGGCGGCTGGCTGAGACCGTCATCCTTTGCGCCGCCGATGGCGCGCTCGGTCCGGTCGATCCGGTTGTACCCGATAATGCGCCAACATGGATCCAGCTTGGTCGCTTCTATCATTGGGCGCGGATGAATACCGGCGCCGTCATCCCTCTCAACAAATTACGCTTCGGCAACGTGCTGCTGTGGGGCGACCTCTTGCGCGATACCTCTACACCTTTCGACCCGAACTACGGACTGACCGGCGGCGAAGACGGCGATCTGCTCGGCCGCCTGGTACAGCAGGGTGCACGCATCGTTTGGTGCGACGAAGCCATCGTTCATGAGCCGGTCGAAACCGCACGGCTGTCGTTGCGCTGGCTGTTACTGCGGGCGTTGCGCGGAGGACAAGACTTTGCACGCCACAGGCTAACGGGGCGTTTTGG
>JAYUBZ010000334.1:0-5489 GCA_043740595.1 Gammaproteobacteria bacterium | reverse complement strand
AGGATGTTGCTGAAAGTGCTGACGCAGCAGTGTCTGCGGCATCGACCGGGGTACGCGCCCGAGACGATAGGCATGGATCACCTCCAGCAATTCCGTCTTGTCCGCCGCGGAGAGCTGCTGCTTTAAGTAACCCATGAGATGCATCAGCACATGGGTGTGACGCTTGGCCGTGGCCCGATGGCCAAGCGCCAGCATGAGCTGGCGTATGTAGGTGTCCGCCAGCGTGTCCAGGCTGCCGCGGCCCACCCCAGCCACGAGGCGACCGATGCGCCGGTAAGGCTCCGCGCCGTGGGCCATCACCACCAGTTTGTGCGCCGTGTGGAAATCCACCAGGCGCGCGGCGGTCACGCCCTGTATCGTCAGTTGCTGCCAGCGGTGATACACCAGGACGCGCTGTAAAAAATTTTCCCGTCGTAGCGGGTCGCCGAGATCGTCCTCCTGCGCCACCGGCAGCAGGGGCAAGGCCGCCATCACGGCCGCGGCATAGATGCCCCGGACACCGCGGCGCTGGGCATGACCCTGCAACGGCACCCCATCCACACCGCAGCTGGGCGAGCGGGCCTTGAACACATAGCCGCTGATGTCACCGAGTTCCCGCGCCATGCCCTGACCATAGGCTAGCAACGCTTGCGTGACATCCACTGTCTCGTCCGTCACCCCGCGCGCCCGCGGCGCGGCGGTATTGCCCACCAGTTGTATGGGCGGGCGCGGCACGCCCAGACCGATGGCCACCTCCGGACACAACGGCACAAACTCGACATGGCGCGCCAAGGTGTCTGCGATAAAACTGTCGCGCTTGTGCACACCATCGTAGCGCACGTTGTTGCCTAACAGACAGCTGCTGATGCCGAGGCGTATCATAGGGTGCACAGTTTCATCCGACAGGGGTTGGCACGATACCCTCGAACAATGAATAGAGTGTCTGTGCGCCGCGACACCAGCGGGTCGCCGCGACGCCTGCGCCGGATGACGCTCACCCCTGGTTGCTGTGCATGACGCATATCGGCAAAATAGTACCTCTCGGACAATAATAAGTTGGCGGGAGTGGAAACACAGCGCACTATCGCGGGCTCACGCATCATACACCCTAGGAGGGATTAAGGATGACTACACTGGCAGGAAATTCCGCATCGCATTTTAACCGTCGATTAGCGATACGTGGCGGCCGTCATTTTCTGCTCACCGCTTTGTGCGGCCTGGCATTGGCTGGGTGCGTGTCCTCGGGAAAATACGACGCCCTGATGAAAGAACACGATGCCCTGACGAAAGAACAGGAGGCCCTGCGCGACACCAACAACACGCTGTCGCAGAATATCACCGAAGAGAAAAATATCAGTAAGGAAAAGGCCGAGCAAAGCGCGCGTCTGCAATCGGAGCTGGATGCCATCAAGGCCAAGGCCGAGGAACAGAAGGCCACCTATGCCAAGCTCGTCAAGGAACTTTCCGGTGAACTGGATACGCGCAAGCTGACCATCGAGCAGATGAAGAACGGCATCAACGTGAATCTCACCGAAGACATCCTGTTCCCCTCCGGCTCCGCCACCCTGCGTGACTCCGGACGCGAGGTGCTGGCCAAGGTCGCCGAGCAACTGCAATCGGTGCCGTACCAGATCATCGTATCCGGCTTTACCGACAATCTGCCCATCAAAGGCAGTCTCGCCGCCCGCTTTCCCAGCAACTGGGATTTAGCGGCGGCGCGCGCCACCAATGTCGTGCGCCTGCTGGAGGAACAGAAAGTCCCCGCAAGCAAGCTGGTGGCCGCCTCCTATGGTGAAAACCAGCCGGTGGCGGATAATGCAACGGAAGCGGGACGCAAGCAAAACCGCCGCATAGAAATACGCCTGCGGCCGGTGGTGTTGGAGAACGAGAAAGAAAAAGAATAGTTAAGCGTCATGGCGGGCCGGGGGTGCAATGCCCCCGGTCACGCACCCGCGCCGAACGACATCCTCCAAAACAACCATCCTCTGTCATCTTTAAGTATTGTAGGGTGGGCATTGCCCACCACACGGGGCGTCGATAGGCTTCCGCTGGTGGGCAATGCCCACCCTACCCACTACGCACAGTGCACAACGTGAGGTGCACAAGCCAATCAACTTGCCGTACAATACGCCACATCTTTCCAGCCACGCCACCCATCGACCATGTCCGATTCGAAACGCGCGCCGCACACGCTGCGGGATGCCGTCCTCCAAGCCGCCTCACGCCTGGACGATGCAGACTTAAGCTACGGCCACGGCACCGACAACGCCCTGGATGAAGCCGCGTGGCTGGTGGGCCACACCCTCGGTCTCGCGTCGCACGAACTCGACCGGCACCTGGAACGCAGGCTCACGCCCACAGAGCGCGAGACGGTGACGCGGATCATCGATGCCCGCATCGATGCCCGCAAGCCCGCGGCATATCTTCTGCGGGAGGCATGGTTCGCGGGATTAAAATTTTATGTCGACGAGCGCGTGATCGTGCCACGCTCGCTCATCGGCGAATCGATACTCGATGGACTCCAACCGTGGGTGCGGGCCGAACGCGTGCGACGCGTGCTGGATCTTTGTACCGGCAGCGGCTGCATCGCCATTGCCATCGCACAGGCCTTTCCCGAGGCGCACGTGGACGCGGTGGATATTTCTGTCGATGCCCTCGACGTGGCGCGCATCAACATCGAGCACTACGAATTGGGCCAACGGGTACGGCCGATACAATCCGATCTGTACGCGGCCCTCGGCGACGAGCGTTACGACTTGATCGTCACTAATCCACCCTACGTGGACAGCCGCGACATGGCGGAGCTGCCAGAGGAATACCGGCACGAACCCGCGCTGGCCCTCGCCTCCGGCAACAGCGGCCTGGATGCCATCCTCCACATCCTCGCCGAGGCACACGCCTACCTGCAACCGGATGGCCTGCTGGTGGCTGAAGTCGGCAACAGTTGCGTTAGCCTGCAACAACACCTGCCCACTGTGCCGTTCACCTGGCTCACCACGTCCACCGGGGACGAAAGTGTTTTCCTGCTGAGCGCGACTCAGCTGACGCAGTACCAACCGATTTTTGCCGCCGGGCTAGCGTCCTTAAAGTAGCGAACGGCGCGCATCCGCAAACTATACTGCGGATCATTAAGGAACCTCTGAACAAGTGGCAGAAACTTTCATGCTACGTCCCCTCTCCTTTAAGACACCGATCCAGGTAGACATTAATACAACGGCGCCGGATGGCACACGTGTCCGCACAATATCCAGGACCTGGTACTACAGACCTTTGAAGATCGAGGACCACTCCAAAAACGACGATCTTCGTGCTAGAATTCTTGCATATAGCGACTTTCTTACGGACTACATATCGCGCCATGACTATAAATACTTCCTCCACAGTCGCTGCTACTTCTGATATCGAAAAGCGTATCGACGAAGCGCTCCAAAAAGCATCCTCCAGTTTGAGCACAGAACGGATCGAGCATCTCAAAGCTGTAAAACAGCGCGCTGATGCGCTTAGTAGCCGCGGGTTGCTACAACGCAGCGTGTACTCGTCGCCATCTTCAGCCGATTTCGAGAAAAGATATCTCCTGAAGAAGGGCTAACAAGCATCAAGCACGGTAGGGTGGGGTGAATGAAATGAACCCCAACGACTGTGATGCACCAGGTAGTGTTGGGGTTCGCGATGCTCACCCCAACCTACCGCACTGCGCCGCATGCCACACATGAAGGAGAAATACTTTGCCCGAGATCGTCGATTCCTTGGAATCATCATTGCAATGTATTACAACGATCACGCACCTCCGCACTTTCATGCGAAGTAAGGAGATTTTGAAGCAGTCATTGCCATTAATACGGGTGAAGTTGTCGAGGGCCGTTTGCCTCCGCGCGTGATGGGCCTGGTCCAGGAGTGGCGCGAATATCACAGAACCGAGTTAACCGAAGACTGGAATCTGGCCCGCGAAAGAAAGGCGTTGAAACGAATCGATCCATTGGAGTGACACCCCATGCTGCCAAAATTGCGAGAAGCAAAATACCGACACGATTACTGCATCTGGCTAAAGTTTGCAGATGGCGTAGAAGGCGAGATCGATCTTGAAACCGAACTGTGGGGAGAAGTATTCCAACCCTTGAAGGACAAGGCGCGGTTCGCGGAGTTTTCGCTGGACAAAGAGCTTGACACCATCGTTCGGCCTAACGGCGCAGATTTTGCGCCGGAGTTTCTTTATCAAAAGTTATGCCCTGACTACGCGCTGAAGCCGACGCCAAAAAGCGGCGTGGCTTAGCGCAACGTTCTGCCAGCAACACCTAAAACGAGATAGACGTGATGGAATTCGAATGGGATGAACGGAAGGCAGCAACGAATCTGAAGAAGCATGGTGTGTCGTTTCACGAGGCGGGTACGGTGTTCGGAGATCCGATGGCAATCACCTTCCATGATCCCGGTCACTCTGGGACGGAACAGCGATTTCTTACATTCGGGTTATCGCAGGCAGATCGGCGACTGGTCGTGGCGCACACAGACCGAGT
Organism: Gammaproteobacteria bacterium; assembly: GCA_043740595.1. Classification (GTDB taxonomy): domain Bacteria; phylum Pseudomonadota; class Gammaproteobacteria; order Acidiferrobacterales; family UBA6901; genus JANNJF01. The sequence continues at coordinate 996 of JAYUBZ010000334.1, read as the reverse complement.
TCGAAAAGTACGAATCATTAGTGCGCGTTTGATGACCAAGCATGAGAGGAAAATCTATGAAGAAGGCTAAACGTGACGAACTTCGCCCAGAGTACCGCCGAGAGGATCTTGGAAAGGGTGTACGAGGCAAACACCTGAAGGCCTATCGCGCGGGTACAAATCTTGTACTCCTTCAACCTGAGGTTGCGGCAGCATTTCCCACAGCGCGCGCAGTAAATGATGCCTTAAGTTCCTTGATCGAAATCGCAGAACATGCTGCCAAAAAACGCCGCTCCACCGGGCGTGCAAAGACGGCACGTCGGTGAACTCTGTGTTAGGCATTTATCGATCCGAAAATGACTGAACCACAAGCACCGTTTGGATTGATGTTGTCCGATATTCCGATTATCAACTTACGGAAAGAGTTCGAAGCACAAGGCTGGGGTAAATGAAATGAACCCAACGACTGGGATACACCAGGTAATATTGAGCTTCGCGATGCTCACCCCAACCTACCGCACTACCAACCGGTTTTTACCATTGGACGCGGAAAAACCGGGGTTTCTTGCGATTGAAAAAATCGACGAGTACACTGTTTATACAATAATACCAACGCGGAGTTACCACCGTGCAAGCGACCGTGCAAAAACCCTATGGCGGTATTCAACGCCGGCAGCAGGAACGCCGTCAATACAACGATCGCCGCCAATCCATTCGCTACGAACTCGATAAAAAGCCTCGCCGGCGATACGAGAATCAACGCCGCGGTAGTGAGTGGCAGATGATAGTTCTCAATCGCTGAGATAGTTGGCGCATACAGCGGATGGATTCAGGCTTTATTTATGCGTCCGACATGAATGGCACTTACTTAAGGGCACTACCCAATCAATTCACGGCTTATGTCACAAAAGCTCCACGCCCGTCATTCCCGCGTAAGCGGGAATCCAGCGGTTTTTACGGGCCTCCTGGATTCCCGCTTTCGCGGGAATGACAAAAAATCCTGCCGATTGCCTTAAG
>JAYUBZ010000333.1:0-3148 GCA_043740595.1 Gammaproteobacteria bacterium | reverse complement strand
ATTCCATCGGTCAGAAATGTCAGGGCAGACACGCCGCGTTTTGTCACGGCCAGCAGGCACTGGCCGAAGGGGCTGGCGTGCACGCCGTAGCGCATCTCCATGCCGTTTCCGCCGAGACGCAGTTCCCCCGGGGTCATGCCGTGGATGTTGATCATGAGATCGTGCAGGCGGCCGGCGCCGGACAACCCGGCGGCGAGACTGGTGTCCAACACCGTGTGGGCCTGGCGCAGTAGTCCGGCGGCGTAGTCGGCGGTGAGGAATTGGGCAAAGCGCTTGGGGCTGATGCCGGCCCAGCGGCGAAACAGTCGCTGGAAATGAAACGGACTCAAGCCGACGCTGGCGGCGATTTCATCCAGGCCGGGTTGGCGCAGGAAGTGCATCTCCAGATAATGGATCGCCTGTTCGATACGCAGGTAATCGTTGTTCCCCATGCTGATGGCCGCTGTGTGAGATAGCCCGATTCTAGCAATTGCCCTGGGGCGATCCACCCGATTCTTGCGCCCGTGGCAGGCCTGCTGGGGATGCGATCGACAGCGTGCAGAGTCCGCGCGACCCGTTATTCCGGCGCATCTGGCCACAGGCGGTGCCTAAGAATCGAGGGTGCGCAAGCGGTGGAGCGGGTGACTGCCCGTGGCCTTCGGGTGCCGCAAACTGGCACTTTTGTTGGGTGAACGGCGAGGGTTGGTGGCTGCCCCTAGCCATGGCTCACGAAATGCGTATAACATATTGATTAGTTTGTTTAATTAACAAGATATTCTAGCATCAGCGATCACGAAAAACGCGAAAAATGGCGTGAATGTTGCATGGTTATCACCTTGGGGTATGCAATCAGGAAAGTCCAGCCGTGGGAAATATAAAAAAGAAAATTGATGTAGGTGACCTGGAGGTCGGCATGTGGGTGACCGACCTCGACCGCCCCTGGCTGGAGACGCCCCTGTTATTTCAGGGTTATGAGATCCACAACCAAGAGGAAATAGACGAACTCCGGCGCTACTGCAAGTTTGTCTATATTTCCGTGTCCGTGCCTGTGGCCGCCGCTACCTCCACCTCCGCCAGATCGACCCAGCATCGCCCGGCCGCCAAGGGCACCTATGATCAGCATCACCGTATCGAGTTCGATCTGCTCAAAAAAGCGGCGGCGCCGCAGCATGGCGAACTGGCCTACCCGGATCAGACCACGCTGGAAGAGGAGATGAGCGCCGCGCACGTTACGCATGCGCAGGCGAGCGCCCTCGTTACGTCTTTGCTGGAAGATGCGCGCATGCTGAGGAGCTTGGATGTCGTCGCCACCAAGCAGGTCGTGGGTTCGTTGGTGGAAAGCGTGTTGCGCAACCCCGACGCACTGCTGTGCCTCATCCAGTTAAAGAATAAACATGAATACACCGCCGAGCACAGCCTGCGCGTCAGCGTATTGGCCCTGACCCTGGGACGGCATCTCGGGCTGGATAACACGGACCTGCAGGACCTGGGCACCGGCGCATTGTTGCATGATATTGGCAAGATGAAACTGCCCCTCGAGCTGTTGGACCGGACAGGCAAGCTGGCGCCGCACGATGTGGAGATTCTGCAGCACCACGTGCCCCTGGGCGTGGCGCTGCTACGCCGGCAGCCGGGTATCTCCCCGCGGGCGGTGGATGCGGTGCGCGAACACCACGAACGTTATAACGGTTCAGGTTATCCCTCCGGTCTCAAAGGCGAGGCCATTGGTTTGCTCAGCCAGATCGTCGGGATCGTGGATTATTACGACACCATGACCAGCGATTGGGTCGATCACGGCGCGCTTTCGGGTTATATGGCGATCCGCAAAATTTACGAATTACGCGATCAGCAGTTTCACCAGAACCTGGTGAGTCAGTTCATCCAGTGCATGGGCATTTATCCCATCGGCAGCCTGGTCGAACTCAATACTGGAGAGGTCGGGGTGGTGGTGAGCATGAATCGCCATCGGCGGCTGCGCCCGCGCGTGGCCATGGTGTTGCGGCCCAACAATATGCCCTACGAGGAAATCAGGATCATCAACCTGATGCACGACCGCACGAGCGACGGTCGCGTGCTGGAGATAGAGCGGGCGCTTGAGCCGGGCACCTACGGCATCAAACCGTCCGATTATCTGCCGCGTGAGCCGACGACCTGATGCGTTTGAAAGAGCAGGGGCTTGCTGCCGCTTTGGTTAAAACGGCGGTAAGCCATCTATCACTAGCACCAATGCCTCACTAGCACCAGTGTCACGTCCGGTGGGCGATGCCCACCCTACCGAATCGCGCCTCACACCCGTTCTATCTTGTTCGTCGCGAACAAATGTTCCAACCACAGATTGCTGAGATGTTCCGCCAGGCGGTTTTGTGCCAGGCGTTCCTGCAGGCTGTCATAGTCCGGCATATCCAGGGGCTGGTCCTGCCACGAGCAGGTAAACACCGCCTTGGTGCGTTTGCCCGTGACCGGATCCACTTGCCATTGCAGACATTGGGAGCATACCCCTTTCAACATGCACTGCATGCTGCCGTAGACCGAACCGGTGGCGGGCGGGTTGGAGGCGAAGCTCGCGCTGAGTTCATTGTGGCGCAGGTCGCGCAGGCGTTGTACCAGACAGCCGCTGCCGAGGAAGTAGAGTCTGTCCATGTCATCCAGGGCGAGGGGTTCTGTATCGCCGAGTTTGCCGGCGGCATAGGCCTTGAGCGCGTCGCGGATGTCGCCGGTGAAACTGCGATCCTGGGGGCGTTGCGGTGTGATCGTGCCGGCGGCGCAGACCCACACGATACGCTCACAGGCGGCCTCGAATTCCTCGCGATGGAATACCTCCTGCGGTGTGCGGAAGGAGGCGAAGAACAACACCTTGTTGTCCGCGTCACGCATCGCCGGCGCCAGGGCGCGCACACCGGTGGCGCCCAGACGGTCGGCGACGATCAGCAGGGTCTGGTGTTGCGGCACGTGGGCGTAGGTGCCGGTCGGGCCCATGAGGGCGATAGGCTCACCCGGTTTAAAGGTTGCGGCGATGCGTGAACTGGCGCCGCGTTCCAGCACGATGAGGGTGACCGTCCCCTTGACCTTGTCCACCTTCGAGCCGGTGATGGCCATGGCCTCGGTTTGCAGGCGCGTGCCACCCAGCATCGGGGCCAGGCGTTCGTAATTTTGCAGGCGGTAGATCTGG
>JAYUBZ010000332.1:0-2164 GCA_043740595.1 Gammaproteobacteria bacterium | reverse complement strand
CAAAGTGGCGGCAAGTCGCCGCACGCCAAATAACGCTTTCGACCCGGCCTTGCTGCGGGGAAATGTAGAAAACAGTTGCCACGCTCGGTGATACCTATCGCCGTTAACACGCCGCAAACGGAACCAGGAAATGGAACATAGCCATCAACACGACGATCAGCATGCGCACCCTGTGCATGCTGCCCATGGGTCAGGCGGTAGCGCATTGGGCTGGGTGCTGGCCCTGACCTTGTTATTTGCCTTTGTCGAGGCCTACGCCGGTTGGCGCGCCGGATCGCTGGCCCTGGTGGGTGACGCCGGGCACATGTTCTCCGATGCGGTGGCCCTGGCCATGGCGGCACTGGCCGCCTGGTTCGGTCGTAAACCGCCGTCAGCGCGGCATTCCTACGGGTTGGCGCGGGCCGAGGTTATCGCCGCCCTGCTCAATGGCATCCTGATGTTGGCGGTAGTGATCGGTATTGTGCTGGAGGCCATCGTGCGTTTTCGCACGCCGCAGCCGGTGCAAGGGGTAACGGTCATGGGGGTGGCCGTGGTGGGGCTCGCCATCAATGTCGCAGCGGCGCTGATCCTGCATCGGGGGGGTGACAACATCAATGTGCGCGCAGCGCTGTTGCATGTGATGGGTGACCTGCTGGGCTCCGTCGCCGCACTCGTCGCCGGTGCCGTGGTGTTCTTGACCGGTTGGACCACGATCGATCCCATACTATCGTTGTTGATCTGTGCCCTGATCCTCTATTCGACGCTGCGTTTATTGAGCGAAGCCATGCATGTGCTGATGGAGGGTGTGCCCTTGGGTGTGGACCTGAACAACGTTGGTCGCAGCCTGGCGCGGGTGACACACGTGGTGTCGGTGCACGACCTGCATATCTGGACATTGTCCTCCGGCACGCCGGCGTTGTCGGCGCATGTCGTATTGCGTGACATGACCCACTGGCCGGCGGTGCTGGTGGCGATGCAGGGGTTGCTGCATCGGGAGTACGCTATCGAGCACGTCACGCTGCAGCCGGAACTGCGGGCACCCGCCGATGACAGGGTCTATCCGTTGATGCCGAAGAAATCGAAACCCTGACCTCAGGGCAGCCGGAGAAGTGTTTGTCGTCCCCGGGAAGATAGCGGTGATGTTGTCGCTCACCGCCATAATAGAAGACAACCCGCCGTAGGGTGGCATCGCCTACCACACGCGGCACGGGTCGGCCTGGGTTGGTGGGCAATGCCCACCCTACAAAACCCGCGTTCTATTTGTAAGCTTTCGTAGGTTGGGTTCACCCTAAAGGGCACGAGAGCCCGAAGGGCGTAACCCAACAAAACTTAAGCCTACGCGGCGGAAGCGCCGACGCCGCTCCACCCTGTCTGCGAAAAGATGTCGGGTTACGCTACGCTCTTGTCCCCGCATGGAGGAACCCGACCTACGTGAATGACCTCGGGGGTAGCGGAAGATCGGCACATAGTGCTTGAGGGTCAGTAACCGTAGTCCGCAGTGGCCGGTGTTTTGCCAAGGCGGATGTGTGCCGGCGTGGCTGCGCTGCGCGCGGCCGCGCGCAGTTCTTTGGCGCAGCGTTCCATCGCTCGGTGGTACAAGGCCATGGCCTGTGCGTGCTCGCCGGCCTGGTCCAGCAGTTTGCCAAGTTCATGATAGGCCTCCAGCGGGCCGTTCAAGTCAACGGCTTTTTCCAGGTATTCACGCGCCTTGCCGGGCATTTTGCAGCGCAATGCGAGACGCCCCAGCGTTAGAAGCACGCTGGCGTCGTCGTGCTGGCGGTTGAGCCATTCCAGGGCGGTGTCCATTTGCGCCGAGGGATCGTGTCCCTGTACCAGCCCATAAAGACGCACCAGGGTTTCGTCCCAGTTGTGTTCGATGTTCGATGCCAGCAGTGACTCGCATTCCTCCGCCTCGCCCTGATCGATCAGGTGTTGCGCATAGATCGCCACCAATTGCGGGTGCTGGCGCAAGTATTGTGGCACCGCGTTCCACGACTTCTTGAGTATCCCGGATGCTCCGCTTGGCAGCGGCAGCATCAGCAGCTGGCGGCGCGTCTCGAGTTCGAGGGCTTCGATGTCGCCGACTGGCAGCGCCTTGCGCTTTTTCAATTCGGCGATAATTTTTGCCAGGCTGTCCCAGTCACGCAGTTCGCGATAGACCTGTGCCAGCAGGCCGAGTACAAGG
>JAYUBZ010000331.1:0-15956 GCA_043740595.1 Gammaproteobacteria bacterium | reverse complement strand
ATACCTCCACATCCATCGGTTGGAGGCAACGTTGACACACCAAGCGTAGCCTAGCCTCGATCCTGGCGCGCAAAAAACGCAGTCCGTGGTGTGCCTGTGCGAATTTCAGGGTGGCGGTGGCCATGCCATCACCGACTTCACACAGGGACGCTAGCCGCGACATATCTCGCAGCGGCAGCTCGCCGGTCAGGCACACGCCCTGTTCCGCCAGCTGTATCGGGTCTATCGTCTCGGGTAGGCGGCCGAACATAAGCCGCGCATCATATAATCGACGCTAACTCCTGTCAAAATAAGCGACATTCTTCACGGTCTTCGACACCGGGGGGGTGGTTGACAGTGTTACCCGCATTCCGTAAAAGATTGGACAGGGCCATCGCTGGCTTCCAGTGGCTGGTGCGTAAGCTGTTGTTTTACATCATACGTTACGGGGAAACCCACGGAGTCTGTATTGATCAACAAGATACTCGTCGCCAACCGCGGGGAAATCGCGGTCCGCATCGTTCGCGCTTGTGCCGAACTCGGTATCAAGTCTGCGGCCATTTATTCCGATGCCGACCGTAGCGCCCTGCACGTAAAAAAAGCCGATGAGGCCTATAACATCGGCCCGGACCCCGTGGGCGGCTACCTGAATGCCCATCGAATCGTGAATCTGGCGGTGTCCGCGGGTTGCGATGCCCTGCATCCGGGATATGGCTTTCTCTCGGAAAATCCCCTCATCGCTGAAATTTGCGCACGCCGCGGTATTTTATTCATCGGCCCCTCGGCGGAGGTAATACGCCGCATGGGCGATAAAATTGCGGCGCGCCAGTGCATGATCGCTGCCGGCATCCCGGTGGTGCCCGGCAGCGACGCCAGCCTCAAGAATTTGCAGGAGGCCGTGACCTTAAGCAAACGCATCGGCTACCCGGTGATGCTCAAGGCCACCAACGGCGGTGGCGGACGCGGCATACGCCGCTGTGACAACGAAGGCGATCTGCGCCGCAATTTCGAGCGCGTGGTGTCCGAGGCCACCAAGGCCTTCGGCTCCGCCGCTGTGTTTCTGGAAAAATTTGTCGCCGCACCGCGCCACATCGAGGTGCAGATCCTCGGCGACCGCTTTGGTAACGTGGTGCACTTATTCGAACGGGATTGTTCGATCCAGCGCCGCCACCAGAAGCTGGTGGAGATCGCACCCTCGCCGCAACTGAGCGAGGAGCAACGTACCCAGGTGTGCGAGCTGGCGGTACGCGCGGCGCGCGCCGTGGGTTATCAAAATGCCGGCACCGTGGAATTTCTCCTCGACCCGCAGGACAATTTTTATTTCATGGAGATGAACACCCGCCTGCAGGTGGAACACACCGTCACGGAACAAATTACCGGCGTGGACATCGTGCAGGAGCAGATACAGATCGCCGACAGCAAGCCCTTAAGCTATCGGCAGGAGCAGATCCAGCGGCGCGGTTACGCCGTGCAGTTCCGCATCAACGCGGAGGATCCGAAGAACGACTTCCTGCCCAACTTCGGACGCATCACCCGCTACTACGCCCCGGGCGGTCCGGGGGTGCGTACCGACGCGGCGATCTACACCGGCTATGAATTTCCACCGCACTACGATTCCCTGTGCGCCAAGCTCACCATCTGGGCGCTCACCTGGGAAAAGGTCATCGCCCGCTCCGCCCGCGCCTTGCGCGACATCGGCGTGTCAGGGGTGAAGACCACCATTCCCTATCACCTGGAAATTATCAAGACAGCGGAATTTCACGCGGGTAAGTTCGATACCGGTTTTGTCGAACAGCACCCGGAGCTGATCAACTATGTCCTGCGGCGGCCACCCGCCCACCTGGCGGCGGCTATCGCCGCCGCCATTGCCGCACACCACGGCCTGTAACCACAAGGAACACAGACCATGGCCTCCAACAAAGTCCATATTACCGAATTAGTTCTGCGCGACGCGCACCAGTCGCTCCTCGCCACGCGCCTGCGCACCGAGGACATGCTGCCTATCTGCAGCAAGCTCGACAAGCTGGGTTACTGGTCCCTGGAGGCCTGGGGCGGTGCGACCTTCGACGCCTGTGTGCGTTTTCTGCAAGAGGATCCATGGGAGCGTCTGCGCAAACTCAAGGCGGCCCTGCCCAACACCCCGATACAAATGTTGTTGCGCGGCCAGAACCTGCTCGGTTACCGGCATTATTCCGACGACGTGGTGCGCACCTTCGTGCAGAAGGCGGCGGAAAATGGTGTGGACGTGTTCCGCATTTTCGATGCCATGAACGACCTGCGTAATCTGAAGGTATCCATCGACGCGGTGATCGCCTCCGGTAAACATGCCCAGGGCGCCATCTGCTACACCACCAGCCCGGTACACACCATCGCGCATTTCGTGCAGCAGGCCGTGGAGCTGGAGGCCATGGGTTGTCACTCGATCTGTATTAAAGACATGGCTGGATTGCTCACACCGGCACGCGCCACCGAACTTTTCACGGCGTTGCGCAAGTCCGTCAAACTTCCCCTCGCCTTCCATTCCCACACCACCGTCGGCGTGGCCAACATCAGCATGTACCAGGCAGTGGCTTGTGGTTGCCGTCACGTGGATACCGCCATCAGTTCCATGTCCTGGGGTACCAGCCACTCCCCCACGGAAAGCATGGTAGTGGCGTTTAGCGACACGCCCTACGCCACGGGACTTGATTTGCCACTGCTGCAGGACGTCGGGCTGTATTTTCACGCGGTGCGCAAAAAATATCATCAGTTCGAAAGCGAGTTCAGCGGCATCGACACGCGGGTACAGGTCAACCAAGTGCCGGGAGGCATGATCTCCAACCTGTCGCATCAGCTCAAAGAGCAGGGTTCGCTCAATCGCATGAATGAGGTGCTGGCGGAAATCCCGCGGGTGCGCGAAGACCTGGGTTATCCACCCCTGGTGACACCGACGTCGCAGATCCTCGGCACCCAGGCGGTGTTCAATGTCCTCACCGGTCAACGCTATAAGAGCATCACCAATGAAGTGAAGATGTATCTGCAGGGGCGTTACGGCCGGGCCCCGGGGGCGATCAACGAGACCGTGCGCAAGATGGCCATCGGCGATGACGAGGTCATCAACTGCCGGCCGGCGGACCGGCTCAAGCCGGAAATGGAACGCCTAACCCAAGACATCGGCAATCTGGCCAAGTCCACGGAAGACGTGCTGACCTACGCCATGTTCCCGGATGTCGGACGCGCCTTCCTGGAGGCGCGGGCCAATGGCAAGCTGTCCATGCAAGCCTTGCAACCCGCACCCGGCACTGTCACGACGACTGCGCACGGCTCCACGGCCCCGACGGATTTCAATGTGACCGTGCATGGCGAGACCTACCACCTTAAAATCACCGGCGCTGGACACCGTAGCGAGGAACGCCGTCCGTTCTATGTGACGGTGGATGGTGTGCCTGAGGAAATTCTGGTGGAGACCCTGGGGGAAATCTATCCCGCGGGCGAATCGGCGAGCGGCATGCGTGCCTCCGGTAAAGTCTCGCGACGTCCCAAGGCCAACCAAGAGGGCCATGTCACCAGCTCCATGCCTGGCACCATCGTCGACGTCATGGTGAAGGTCGGTGACAAAATCAAAGCCGGCGATCCGGTGCTGGTGATCGAGGCGATGAAGATGGAAAACGAGGTACCGGCCACCGTCACCGGTAATGTCACCGCGGTGAACGTCATCAAAGGCGACAGCGTCAACCCGGACGAAGCCTTGATCGAGATCGCCTAAGGAAGCTCTGAACAAGTTGTCATTTCGAGCACAGCGAGAAATCTGACATCGAGATAGTTCAGCGTCATCATGGCGTTACTGGATTTCTCCCTTCGGTCGAAATGACAGTGGGGACTTAATCAGAGCTTCCCTAACAGCAAAACAGTATTTGAACCGCCAAGTCGCCATGGACGCCAGGAAAACCAGAACGCAATGACGGCAATATGCCTCACCCAACGGGTGAGGCACTTCTTGGATGCTTAGAATACACTTGGCGTTCTTGGCATCTTGGCGGTTAGACTGCTTTTTTCCAGGGCCATCATTTCCCCTCCACCCACCCAAACACTCTACGAACGTTCATGCCTACACCCACACTGATACTCGCCTCGTCATCGCCTTTTCGCAAAGAACTGCTGCTGCGCCTATGCCTGGATTTTCAGGTGGCGGTGCCGGACGTTGACGAAACCCCGCGAGCGCAGGAAACCCCCCAGGCCCTGGTAAAACGCCTGGCCATTGCCAAGGCCCAAACGGTTGCGGCAAAACATACAGGGTCACTGGTCATCGGATCCGACCAGGTGGCGGTGTATCAGGGAGAGATCGTCGGCAAGCCCCATACGCATGCGCGTGCCGTCGCTCAGTTGCGCGCCGCCTCAGGCACCGAGGTAGTGCTGTATACCGGCCTGGCCCTGGTGAATGCGGACACTGGCAATATCCAAAGCGAGGTGGTGCCTTACCGGGTGGTCTTCCGCAGTCTGTCGGATGCGCAAATTGAAAACTACCTGCGACGCGAACAACCCTACAACTGTGCCGGCAGCGTCAAGTCCGAGGGACTGGGCGTGGCTTTGTTGGAGCGCTTTGAGGGCGATGATCCGGCGACACTCATTGGCCTCCCCCTCATTCGCCTGGTGCGTATGCTGGAAAACGAGGGTGTCCGGGTGGTGTGATGGCCCAGCGGCCGGCACTGCGCTGGCATGCGTCTATACTACTAACAAGAAATCAAACTTGGTGGCGGAGACGACCGATGGCGCTTAAACCGATACACAACAATCCCGACCCCATGTACCGCCTGTTACGCGAGGGACGCGTCAAGGATTTCAACGAGCGTAAGCAGAAGGGTGACAAATGCAGTCTGACTGATTGCGATTTCCGCGGCCTCGACCTGCGCGGACTCGATACCGACGGCCTGGACATGAGTAACTGTTATTTCAGACAAGCCGATCTGCGCGGTATCGATTTTTCCAAATGCCGTCTTGAAGGCGCCAGCATCAATGCCGCCAAGGTGTCAGGCACCTACTTTCCCAAGGAGCTGAGCACCGATGAAATCAGCCTCTCGCTGTTGCACGGGAACCGGATGCGTTACCTGAAATAATAGCGCAGGTGCGTCGTCGCGGCGGGGCGGTTACTTTTCCGTTCGAACTGGTCAGCCCTGGTCCGGGTCAGGGCGCAGACGCATGTTTTTTACCACCCGCGACAAATCCAGGCCATAACGGTCTCTGAGCGTCTGCGCCTTCCGCATAAGACGAGCCCACTGCGGGTAATAACGCCCACTCTTTAGCGCAAAGGCAATCAAGTTGCTGCTATTACGCGGCTTGCTCCACCACACGCGACCGTTGAATATTCCCCGCAGGCGATCCAGATAAACGCCACGATCCCCATTGCCTCCTCCCCAAAGGTTGGCGACCAGCACCCCCTCTGCACTCAATGCCTTCCAGCAATGACTATAGAACGCTTCTGCACACAGATCATCGGGCAGTCCACAGGCGTCATAACCATCCAGCAGAATAATATCGGCCTGGAGTTCGCTGGTCGCCAGATATTCCGCTGCATCGGCATGCACAATCTGGAAGAGTTCGCTGTCAGACGGAATTAGAAATTCATCACGCAAGGCGATTACGTCCTTATTTATTTCCAAGGTTGTAATGCGCGTCTGCGGAAATTGGCGATGGCAATACTTCGATAGCGAGCCGCCTCCCAGGCCGACAATGAGGATATGCCGGGGCTCGGCATTAAACAGCAGGAAGCCCATCATGCTCTCGGTATAGCTCAGGTCCAACGCGTAAGGGTCGGATACACGCATCGAACTCTGCACAGCGAGGCTATCGAAATACAAGCGACGGACGCCCTGCTCTTCATGAATGTAAGGCTTGCCCTGGACGACCTCCAAGACATCCGTAAAATAGCTCAAGGCGGAAAGGATACGCTTAGGCATTATGCGTCCTGCGGGAGGCATGTGCAGTAATAGACACCGATCTGACTCGCGGGCGCCAAAAAAATCCGATGATACGTTACAGAATTCATCTTTATCATCCGCGATCGTTCAACGCGTCATGCGTTGCAGGCGAAGAGGCAACTTGATTGCCTCCACTGATCGCCGTCAGGATGCCCTGCATGATGTCGATAGGCGCAGGCGGACAACCTGGCACCATGACATCCACTGGGATCACATTGGATACCCGACCGCAGCTGGCATAACTTTCGCCGAACAGCCCCCCGCTGCAACCACAGTCCCCAATAGCGACGACTAGCTTGGGCTCTGGCATGGCTGCATACGTGCGCTTCAGCGCGACTTGCATGTGGCGCGAGACCGGGCCGGTGACGAGTAGCATGTCTGCATGCCGCGGGCTGGCGACAATCTGGATGCCCAGACCCTCCAGGTTGTAATACGGGTTGTTCAAGGCGTGGATTTCGAGTTCGCAGCCGTTGCACGAACCCGCATCCACGTGTCGAATCGCAAGCGCCCCACGGAAGCGCTTGAGTACTTCCTCACTCAAACGCTGGGGCGTGTGGCGCAACGTATTATCGATCGCCGGTGGCGGCTCGGTTTGTATGCCCGCCTGTATGATCTTGCGGATAATCTTATACATAGTTCCTTATGCCATCGGGGGTAAGCGTTTTATAAGTCATGGCCGCTATAGCTCAGATTGAAGGATTTATTGATCAATGGAAAGTCAGGCACGATGTTATCCAGTACCGCATGCTCCAGCAGCGGCCAGTTCTGCCACGAGGGGTCATGCGGATGCAGGCGGCGTATGCGATTGTCAGGGCCCGCTTCAAGGGCGATAAAGACCTCGCCGCGCCAGCCTTCCACCCAGCCGACTCCGTGCGCACCGTCAGGACACGTGGCTAATCCGCTCAAGACGCATCCACCAGGCAGGCCTTGCAAAATTAAACGACACAGACGTAGCGCCTCGTGTGTCTCGTCGAAACGTACGGTCACCCTGGCGGCGACGTCGCCATTGCGGTGGGTGGCCATGTTTACATCCAGTTGGTCATAAGGCGCTGTGGGAAACTGGGCGCGCAGGTCCCACGCCTGGGCGCTGGCGCGTCCCGCCAGGCCGCACAACCCCAGGCGGACGGCAAGCTCCGGGCTGACACACCCCGCATTGATGAAACGATCCTGCAGGCCGGCGTGGTCATCATAGATGATGCGAAGATCTGCAACGGCTTTGGCGAGCACATCCAACTCGGTCAGCAGACGGACGATCGCGCGTTCATCCATATCGATGCCCACGCCGCCGGGAACGATGCAGTCCATGAGATAGCGGTGCCCGAAGAGGTCGGCACTGCTGCGCAGCCAATCTTCCTTGAGTCGCGAGAATTGCGCCAAGCCAAAGGCCAGACCGGCGTCGTTGCCCAGGGCGCCCAGATCGCCCAGATGATTGGCGATGCGCTCGCGTTCGAGCAACAGGGCCCTCAGCCACATTGCCCGATCTGGCGGCGTGATCCCGGTGGCGCTTTCCGTCGCCATGGCGTAGGCCCAGGCATAAGCGACGGTGGAATCGCCGCTGATGCGCCCCGCCAGTCGTGCGCCCTCCTCCAGGGTCAGGGATTCGAACAATTTCTCTACGCCCTTGTGGGTGTAGCCAAGACGTTCTTCCAGGCGCAGGATTCTTTCGCCGAGTACAGAAAAACGAAAATGCCCCGGCTCGATGACGCCGGCGTGCACCGGGCCGACGGGAATCTCGTGCACCCCGTCACCCTCCACGGTGACAAAAGGATAGACCTGGGACGCGGCCGGGTGCGGCGTGTGGGCATCGAAGTCTTTGCGTAGGGGATAGTCATGTTCCGGCCACGCGGCATGCCGCAACCAGGGACGTGTATCGCCCGCTGGGTCGGGGTGGATACCCAGCAGATCGCCGATAGCGCGTTGCATACGGTTGGCCGCGGGGAAGATATCCGCGATACCGGGGTAGGTGTCGTTGTCCGCGGTCAGTGTCAGCCACACCAGTCCGGAACGGATGACCAGCGCCGCATTGACGACGAGGCCGCGGCCTTGCTGGCGCTCATCGCTGCCCCAGCATGCCACCAGACGTCCGCCCTTGGCATGCACTTGCTGGCAGAGGCGTCGCCACTCGGCGGCCTTCACCACGGCGCGCCACACCGGTGCCGCACCGGCGAGTCTTTCCAGCTCAATTTCAAAATCTTCTACACGCACTCAACCTCCTTCACCCGATCAGTTGTGCCGCCTGGCGATACCACGCCGCCAGATACGGGGGTATGTACAGGCCCAGCAGCAATACCAGGGCCAAATGCAGGAACACCGGGATCAGCGCCGGCGGATGCGGCAGTCGCTTACCCGTGGTTTCCCCGAACACCATTTCCTGCACCCGGTTGAAAATGGCGGCGAAGGCGACCACTAGGGCCACCAGCAGGATCGGCGTCGCCCAGGGGTGTTCATGCATAGCCGTGGTGATGATGAGAAATTCACTGGCGAACACACCGAAGGGCGGCACGCCCAGTATCGCCAGGCTGCCCAGCATCAATCCCCAGCCGATGGTGGGATTGGTATCCACCAGGCCGCGGATGTTGACCATGAGTTGCGAGCCGGTTTTCTGCGCCGCATGGCCGACGGTGAAGAAGATAGCGGACTTGGTGAGGGAGTGCACCGTCATGTGCAGCAGCCCGGCAAAGGTCGCGATGGGGCCGCCCATGCCGAAGGCGAAGGTCATCAAGCCCATGTGTTCGATGGAAGAGTAGGCAAACAGACGCTTGACGTCTTTTTGCCGCGACAGGAAAAACGCCGCGACCACCATGCTGAACAGACCAAAGCCCATCATCAGGTTGCCCGCCAGGTGTGTGGCCAGGGCGCCATCCACCAGCACCTTACAACGTATCACCGCGTACAGTGCGACGTTCAGCAGCAGGCCGGACAGCACGGCGGACACCGGCGTCGGGCCTTCGGCGTGGGCGTCCGGCAGCCAGTTATGCAACGGCGCCAGTCCGACTTTAGTGCCATACCCCACCAGCAGAAAGACAAAGGCCAGGGACAACACCGTCGGCTCCAGTTGGGTTTTCAACTCGTTGAGGTGGGTCCAGAGCAACGCGGTACCACCGGCACCGAGAATTTTCTCCGCGGCAAAATACAAAAGAATGGTGCCGAATAATGCCTGAGCGATGCCGACGCCACAGAGTATGAAATATTTCCATGCCGCCTCCAGGCTGGCGGGGGTGCGGTACAGGCTGACCAGCAGTACCGTGGTGAGGGTCGCCGCCTCCATGGCCACCCACAGAATGCCCATGTTGTTGGTCGTCAGCGCCAACAACATGGTAAAGATGAACAACTGGTACATGCTGTGGTACAGGCGCAGCATGTTGGCGGATAACTTGCCGTGGTGCTGCTCGATGCGCATGTAGGGGCGGGAAAAAAGCGCGGTGGTGAATCCCACCAGGGCCGTCAGCGCCACCAGGAAAACATTGAATGAATCGATGAAGAACTGTTCATTCAGGACAGTCATCGGCCCGTGGTTGATAATTTGGATGGTGAGGGCGGCGGCCACGATGAAGGTAGCCAGGCTCATCAAGGCGTTGAGTTCGTAGGCCCAGCGCTTGTGGCCGAACAGGGCCAGCAATATAGCGCCTACCAAGGGAACACCCAGCAGCCAAATAATTTCCACTTCAATCCTCTTTGAGTTTTTCCAGATGTTTGGTGTCCAGGCTGTCGAAGGTCTCGCGTATCTGGAAAAAGAAGATACCGAAAATGAAGGTCCCCACCAGCACGTCGAGGGCGATGCCCAGCTCGACCACCATGGGCATGCCATAGGTCGCACTGGTGGCGGCAAAGAAAAGCCCGTTTTCCATCGCCAGGAAACCGACCACCATGGTCACCGCCTTGCGCCGCGTGATCATCATCAGAAACGACAACAACACGCTCGCCAGGGCGATGCCCAGGGCGCTGCGGGTAACGGTGCTGGCCAACTGCGTGATGGGCGCCGCCAGGTTGAAGGCAAGGATCACCAATGCAATACCCACCAGCATGGTAGTGGGGATGTTGATCAAGGTCTCCACATCCCAGCGGATATTGAGGCGGATGATCAGCCGGTGCAACAGCCACGGCAGCAGGAACGCCTTCAGCACCAGGGTCAACATCGCTGAATAATATAAATGATGCTGGCCGGTGGTGTAGGCCACGATGGTGGTGCTCAATGCAAGCACCAACCCCTGCCAGGCAAACAGATAGATCAAGGATAGAATGCGCCGCTGTGACAACATGGCGAAGGCAATCAACAGCAGCAGTGCCGCCAGAAAATTAATCACATGCCCGGTAAATGGATGGATCATTGTCAGCGCTCCACTAGCAGAAGTGTCAGCATGCCCAGCACCGCCAGGAGAAACGCGGTTCCCAGATATTCCGGCGCACGGAAAATCCGCAGCTTGGCGGACAGGGTTTCCAACAGGGCCAAGCCGGCGCCGCCTAATATCAGTTTCAGCACCAACAGCATAAGCGCCAGGGGAAGCGCATTACTGTCATCCACGCTGGCGATGCCCCAGGGTACAAACAAGGCGATGCCGATGGTACTGTAATTGGTCAGCTTGATCGCACTTGTCCATTCGATGAGTGCCAGGTGGCGCGCCGAATATTCAAGGACCATGGCCTCGTGGATCATGGTCAGCTCCAGATGGGTGGAGGGATTGTCGATGGGGATGCGGGCATTCTCCGCCAGCGCCACCATGACAAAGGCCACCGCCGCGAAGGCAAGGCTGGGATAGAGCACAAAGTGCTGGTGTGCAAGTGTCTCAACGATAGTGCTGAGGGAGGTTGACTGGACGATCAGCGCGGGTGTGAAAAGTATCATCAGCAGTGCCGGTTCCGCCAGGCCCGCCACCAGCATCTCGCGTCGCGCCCCCATGCTGCCAAACGCGGTACCGATGTCCATGGCGGCAAGTGCGGCGAATAACCGTGCCAGGGCGAACAATCCCACCAGGGCAATGACATCCGCGGCCGTTGCAAAAGACAGATCGGTGGCCACCGTCGGTATGATGCTGGCAACCAGCGCCATGCTGGCGAACTGCACATAGGGGGCGGTGCGAAACAGAGACGAGGCATTTTCTGCCAGCACCGCATCTTTTGCCAACAACTTATGTAATACCCGGTAAGGCTGTAACACACCCGCCCCGCTTCGGTTCTGTAACCAGGCGCGGCATTGGTTGACCCAACCCAACAACAGCGGCGCCAACAGCACCACCAGCAGTGTTTGAAACAGCTGGGAGAGAATGGAGGACGTCATCGGGTCACCAGCAACAAAACCAGCAGCGTGACAAAGCTGTAGGTGAGATAAATATGAATACGACCCTGTTGCAGCACGCTGATCATCACGCAAAGACGTTCGACCAGTCGCGCGATGGGCAGGTACAGGACGTACCAGAGTTTGTCTTCCGCCTTACCCTGATAACGCGGCTGATCATCGAAGGCGCTCGGCATCTGCCGCTCGATGCGGAAAAAGGGTTCGAAGATCTGTTTAATCGGTTGTCCGAAACCTTCCGCGGTGTCCTGCATGCGCGGGGTTTGCTGGGGAAAACCGCAATCCCAGGCAGGGCCGCGTCGTACCCGTCCATGGTAGAGCTTGCGCACCAGCACGAAAGTAACGAGCAGTGTCGTCATTATACCCAGCAGGAAGAGTAACGGGCTGTAGCTCGCGTGCTCCGGGGAGGTTGCCGTGACAAACAGCCAGCCGGATTGCGCTGCGACCTGTCCCACCGTATGACCGGTGAGGAGACGGGTCAGCGGATCCAATTGTGTCAGCACGAAGGCGGGCGCCAGCCCGAGCACGACGCAGCCGAGGGCCAGCCACACCAAGCCAATTCGTTCGAGCCAGTTAGCATCGTGTACCGGGGCGAGCCTGGCCTCCCGCGCCTGGCCGAGAAAGACCACGCCGTAGAACTTCACCATGACATAGCCCGCCAGGGCGATGGCCAGCACCAGCGCCGCGGAACCCAAGGGCACCAGCATGCTTAAATAAGCATTCGGCAGACCCGGCGTGGCCAGGAACGACTGCAGCAGCAGCCATTCCGAGACAAACCCATTGAGCGGCGGCAGACCGGCAATGGCCGCTGTTCCAATCAGGCCCAACCACGCCACCCAGGGCATGTGGCGGATGAGACCGCCCAGCTTGCCCAGACTGCGTTCCCGGGTCGAGTGCAGTACCGTGCCCGTCACCAGAAACAACAGGCTCTTGAAAAATGCGTGGTTGAGACAGTGATACAGGGTCGCGGCCAGCGCCAGGGCCGCCAACGCACCTTGATCGTAGGTATGGAAGATCAACGCAAGCCCGAAGCCCGCCAGGATGATGCCGATATTCTCGATGGACGAATAGGCCAGCAAACGTTTCATGTCTGTTTGCACTGCCGCGAACATGACTCCGAACAACGCGGTCAGCAGGCCCAGCAGCAACGCCATCATGCCCCACCACGGCAACTGCAGCGGTAACAGATCGAAGGTTACGCGCAGCATGCCGTAGATCGCCGTCTTCAACATCACACCACTCATGAGCGCCGACACCGGGGTAGGCGCCGCCGGATGGGCCTCCGGCAGCCACACGTGCAGCGGCAAGACACCCGCCTTGGCGCCGAAACCGAACAGCGCGAGAAGAAAGGCCACGCTCGCCCATAATTCCGTGGGCTGACCCGCGCGCATGGTGGCAAACGTGTAATCGCCGAGGCCGCTTTGCATCACACCGAAACTCAAGAGAATAGCGAGGGCTCCGAGGTGTGCAATTAACAGATAAAGAAATCCCGCGCGGCGGATCTCCGGAATTTTGTGGTGACTGGTAACCAACAAATAGGAAGACAGGGCCATGGTCTCCCACGCCAGCATGAACAGATACGCATCGTCCGCCAGCATCACCATGGCCATGGCGGCAAGAAACAGGTGATACAGCAGGCCATACAGCCCGGGTGATATGCCTTCCTCTTTGCGCAAGTAGCCGGCGGAATAAATGGAGATCCCGGCCGACGCAGCACCGAGCAATAAAAGGAAAAAAGCCGACAGCGCGTCCAGGCGCAGATGAAAAGGCAGATCGGGCAGACCGAGTGCCAGGACGCGCGTCTCTGGCAGCGCTGCCATGGCGATAAAACCCGCACCCGCCAGGACCAACCCGCCCGCCGCACCCAACGGAAATAAAACCTGTCCGACAAAACGAAGATGGCGGGCTGTGCCGAGACCGAGCAGCCCCAGGGCGATCCAGAATACGATGACGCAAAGAACGACGTCCATCGGGGAAGCGTTACCCAGGGCCGCTGGTAAACTATCCATATCGCTATTGTTTCGTCACGCTAGCGCCAGGCTGTGATCGCGAGCTATGCGCCCCCGTTGAGATCGTTTTGTATTTCGTCACTCCGGCCAATTCGAATCGGTGGTGTGCAATTATTGTAAACCGGAAAAATGTTGCATCACTTGCAGTCCGACGCTTTTCGCCATGGCGGCACCAAAGCGCTGGGCAACGCGGTCGAGCAGATTCTTCTGTACGGTGAAATCCACGATCTCATCCGCGCCGATGACTTCCCGCGCCACATAACTGGCGCTGCCGAAATCATCCACCAGCCCCAACTCCTTGGCCTTCGCCCCGGTCCAGAACATTCCACTGAAAAGATCCTTGTCTTTTTTCAGGGCATCACCGCGTCCCTCTTTCACGGCATCGATAAACTGTTTGTGGATCTCCTGCAGCATTTCTTGGGCATGCCTGCGCGCCTTCGGGTCCAGGGGTGAAAACGGATCCAACATGCCTTTGTTCGCGCCGGCAGTCATTAACCGTCGCTCTATGCCGAGCTTCTTCATACCATCGACAAAACCGAAGCCATCCATCAGCACGCCGATGGAGCCGACGATGCTGGCCGGATTGGCGTAGATCTGATCCGCGCCGGCCACCGCGTAATAACAACCGGAGGCGCAGACATCGCCGATCACCGCATACAACGGGGTGTCCGGATATTTGGTCCGCAGACGTTGGATTTCGTCGTAGATATAACTCGCCTGTACCGGACTGCCGCCCGGGCTGTTGGTGCGCAGGATAACGCCCACCGTCGCCTTGCTTTCAAACGCCGCGCGCAAACCGGCAATGACCGTATCCGCGTCGGCATCGCCATTGGCTTCAATGACACCATCCAGATCCACCAGGGCGGTATAGCGGCTGGCCAGGGCCCTTTCACCCCAACCGCCAAATTGCGCCATGAACAGCAAAGCCAGCAAGTAAATGGCGAGCAATAGTTTGAAGAATATGCCCCAGCGACGGCGTTTACGCTGTTCATCCAGCGTCGCCGTGGCGAGACGCTCGAGGGTAGTGCGTTCCCACGAAACTTTCTTTTCATCATCCTGGAGGGGGGGTTGTGTGCTGCTATCGCTCATGCGTGTATATCCTGACGTTGGTATTCGGTTTGTACAGCACCTGCGGGCACAGATTATTCAGATAACACAATATCCTGACCACGCGTACACAGGGGTAACGCGGTCAGACCTTTGCCGTTACAGCGCCCGCTGGCGCAGGCGCCTGTGGCGGGATGATAACGCGCACCGTGGGTGGCGCACACCAAAAATTCCTTGTCGAGGGAAAAGAAATCGCCTTCGTTCCAGTCCAGCTGCACTTCCTGGTGGGCGCAGCGGTTCAAATAAGCATACACCACCCCGTGATAGCGAACGGCAAAGGCTGGCAATCGTCCGTCTGGCGTCGTGACGCTAAATCGCAGGCCTTGCCCGCCCTCGGCTAATTCCTCCGTTGCACAGATCACCTCCCCAGACCTGATTAGGCGGGATGATGCTAACCCGGGGGCACCAGCGGGCATGCTCAATGGATCCATGCGCACACCTGATCGAAGGTGTCGAGACAGGCCAAGGCACCGTGCGCCATGAGATCATCCCGCGCATGCACGCCGTAACTGACGCCCAGACCTGCGACACCGGCGTTTTGCGCCATTTGCATATCATACGTCGTGTCGCCCACCATTAGGGCACGCTGCGGCGCCACACCGGTGGCTTCCAGTATGTCCTCCAGCATCTTGGGATGGGGCTTGGAGTAGGCCTCGTCGGCGCAACGGGTGGCGGAAAAAAGGCTGCGCATGGCGGTGGCATCCAATACCCGGTTGAGCCCGCGACGCGCCTTGCCGGTGGCCACCGCCAGCAGGTAGTCCTGGCTATCGAGCCTGCGCAGACCGTCATCCACACCGGGGAATAACGGCATGTCTGTCTGGTCCCGATGCAGGAAATGCTCGCGGTAACGTTCTGTCAATCGAGCATGTTGTGTGGCGTCCAGGGCAGGAAACAGGGCCTGCATGGCCTCCGTCAGCCCGAGTCCGATAATATGCCGGATGGCCGCCGTGCCCGGATCGGCGACCCCGATATCCACTGCCGCTGCCGACATACAGCGAACGATCTTGTCGACGGAATCCATCAGGGTGCCGTCCCAATCAAAAATGATCAGGTCGTATTTTCGGGTCATGGCGCGCCCAGACGCTTCAGTAGAAGACTAAGATCCGCGGGCAGAGGGGCCGTTACACTGACCTCGCTGCCAGACTCCGGATGGGTGAAGCGCAGGGAGGCGGCGTGCAGGAATAGGCGTTGTAGCCCGAGGGTACGCAATTCACGATCGAACAGCTTGTCGCCGTACTTGTCGTCACCGGCGATGGGTTGACCGATGTGCGCAGCGTGTACGCGTGCCTGGTGGGTGCGTCCCGTCAACAAGCGTATCTCTACCAGGGTAGCCCCGGAGACCAAGGCATCGCAGGCCGTAAAGGTGCGTTGCGGGGTAAATCGACTGGCGGACTCCTTGCCCTCCTCGCCCACGTTCACCCGGCGCTCGCCCGACGGCAAATGGTGTTTTTGCAGCGGTGCGTCGATCACCCGCGCCCTCCCGCCCCAGACCCCGCGTATCAGGGCCAGATAACGCTTGTCCACCTGGCCTTCGCGCAGCATGGCATGCAAGGTCAACAGAGCGGAACGTTTTTTTGCTACCACCAGGCATCCGGAAGTGTCCCGGTCCAGCCGGTG
>JAYUBZ010000330.1:0-1653 GCA_043740595.1 Gammaproteobacteria bacterium | reverse complement strand
TTTCCCGGAACCTTGCTGCACGAGCTGTCGCATTTTATCGTGGGGCTGTTGCTGTTCGGCCGGCCGTCGGGTCTCAGTGTCATTCCGCGACGCATGGCGCACGGCTATACCTTGGGGTCGGTGCGCTTTGCCAATGTGCGCTGGTACAACGGCTGCTTCATCGGCTTGGCGCCGCTGTTGTTGTTACCCATGGCGCTGTGGTTGCTGGCCTGGCGTATGCATGGCCTGCAGGCATTGCAGGTGCAGGAAATCGCCTGGGCCTATTTGCTGGCCACGTTGATTTACGCCGCCCTGCCTTCCTGGCCGGACATCAAGATCGCCGCGGCCTCTTCCTGGTTGTTGCTGCTGGCCGTGGGGATCTGTTGGGTAATGACCGACCAGGGTTTTAGAGTGGCGAAGCTGTAGTCGCTGACCGCCGTGACGCGCCGTGAAACGTCGTGGGTGGGTTATACTGAAAACCGGAATACGTAATGAGACCGACGCCGTGAGCGACATCAAACCCGTACGCACCGTGGATACCCGCGGTTCCTGCTGCCCTGTGCCCATCGTGGAAACCAACCGCGCCATCAAGACCCTGCACGCGGGCGATGTGCTGGAGGTTATTGCCACGGATATCGGCGCGCGCCTGGATATCCCCGCCTGGTGCAAGCGCACCGGCCATGCCTTGATAAAAACCGAGGACCAGGGCGGGAGTATTTATTTCTACATTCGCCACCGCCCTTGAAGACCGGACTGACGCCGTAGATTTTCCCGCGCAGGAGATCAGTCCTCGCCAGAATCGTAGTGCCGCGGCCCCTCCCGTGTATTTTTGCGCCTCCTTATGGGCAGACATAACCCGTGCTGTGCAGGGGGGGCGATCAACGCTGGAGTTGTGCCGCGGTGTCAAACGCGGTTTGCGCACCGGGGTGGTCGCCCAGCTGGGTGCGCGCCTCGCCGATGAGGCGCCAGTTGGCGGCACGCAGGGTTTTGTTGTCGCCGCTCCAGGCGTTGGACTTGGCCGCCATGCTGATCGCCTGCGTCGTGAGTCCCTGTTGCAGGCGTGTCTTGGCCAGCTCGTGCCACAAGCCCGGATTGCGCGGCTCGATGCGCAGGGCGCGTTCGAGGGTTGCCGCGGCCACGTCGAGCCGGCCGCCGGCGTTGTCGCTGCGCGCACTGTCCACCAGGGCGATGACGGCGTTGTTACTGGAGACCGGCTGCACCGGCGCCTCCCCGGTGGACAGGGTGCCGCAGGCGGAGAGTATCAGGGCGATGGCCGCCAGAGTGGATCGTGAAATTATTTTCATGCGCGACATCTCAACAAGTTAAAGTGGTGACGGTGTTGCGGACGGTTGGCATACGCTACTAGCGCTGCCGGAAAATCAGTAACAGCGTCTACTCAAACAACCGTTTGAACCAACCCTTCACCGCCTTGACCGGCGAGCGTGAAACGCAGGGTGCGGTCTCGGTCGGTGCGGAGCCGCGGATAAAGGGCCATTCCACCGCACCGTGGCAGGCGCTGTCGGCGCGCCGGCCGCTTTCGCTGTCTATCCAGACCATCTCGATATTTTCCGGCGGCGGCATGTTCAGCGGCTCGGGGTCGAGTTTCGCCATCATATCACCCCATATGGTCATGGCGCCGCTGGCGCCCGTCAGCCGGGTGGGGCGGTTGTCGTC
>JAYUBZ010000329.1:0-3771 GCA_043740595.1 Gammaproteobacteria bacterium | reverse complement strand
GCGCGCTCTTGGTCCATGCCCTTAGCGAGCTGGACGACGGCAGCCGCCGCGCGAGCCATATCATTCGCGGCTTCGCTGGCACCGGGCGTGCTCACTGGGATTACGATAGAGGTCATGATCGCAACGGCTCCAGGGTGTTCGCATGCAGGCGATAGGCCGCATCGGCAATCAATCGCTCCTCGTCAGGGGCGAACGCGGGGGTTTTGTTCAGCCCGGCGAGGGCAAGGGCGAGATACCTGCGCCGGGCAGAGGTTTTGGGCCTTGAAAGACCGATGCCAAAACGAGGTCAACATCCTCAAGTGAGAACATCGCGAGATCGTCGATCAACTCAGGCGTGGCCCGATAAATGACGCCCACGGCCTCTACCCACAGGGCCAGCGCCTCGGGATGCATGATCCCTTGCGGATCGCGCGAGGTCAGCAGGTCCATCACCCGGCGCGCGCGTTGTCCATGCGCCGTGATTGGGTCGCCAATGACCCCGCTGGAAAAGATGCGACGCGGTTCAAGGTAGGCCGGTCGAACAATGATTCGCTGGCCGTTGGCCAGATCGACCTGATGACATTCATCGACGATAATCCGCTTGCGCAGAAGCTGATGAATGGTCGGCAGTGAGACGGTCGGCCAGTACGTGAATCCATCGGCGGTCTGCCGTGGTTCGTCGTAATCTGCACATGGATAATCAACGGCGGTGAGCAACACGCCGTGCGCGTCACCTTGCGCCGACCATGGTCCGAATGGCCGTAACCGCTCGGGCACACACTGCGGAAAATCGTCTACGCTGCCGGGGACGAGATACCGCATTACGTCAACGTATACAAACCGGCTTCGGTGCCGTCGGTGGAATGCAGCTCGAAGGACAGCGTGGTGGGGCTCTGGCCGTCAGTGACCGCGTTGTCGCCGAGGCTGACCAGGGTGGCCTTGGTCGCCGTCAGCGTGACTGGGGTGGCGGTTCCCTTGAGGCCTTCATCCTGCAGGTAGCCCTTGAGCACCAGCGACCCCATCTTCATCGTCTCGCCACCCATCGTGTCGAAGGCGGTTACCTGGATGGTGCATTTCAGATCTTCGATGTACGCGAATCGCGCCGCGACATCACCATCAGAGCGCACGCGCTGATAGCTGCCGGAGCGCGAAACAGTCCAAGTGAGAGCCGCGTTGATGGCCGTCGCTGCGAACGTGCAGCCGGTGTTGGCCTTGTAGATTTTAGTTGCCATAGCCGGCAACTGTGACCGGCGACAACCTATCTACGACTCACACGGAGTTGCGCAGGCTTTACGTTACGACACGCGCACGACCGCCGATGGTGTTTCCATTCGCGGCAAAGTTTCCAGCGCCGCCCGTGACGCCGTTGAGATATTTCCGCATCGCGTCTTCGAGGAGAAGCACGTCTTGAAATGACGGTTCAAACGGGCTGCGCTTTGGCATCTTGTCGGTGCCTGTGTGCAGATATTGGGCATAGTCAGGTAAACCGTTAAAGGTCACCATGGCGACATCGCCCTGCTGTGATATTTGATGCAGGGTGCGGCTGGTGGTGCGCTCACGAAGCAGCCCGGTTTTCACCAACATGGGCAGGTTCGCCATCGTACCGATGCCCGACATCGTTCCGGTGCTCGAACTGAAGGACGCGTTCCGATCCACCTTTACCTTGCGACCCGTTTGCAACTTTTGCAGCTCCGACGCCGTGCCTTTCCGGTTTTTGCTGAGGCCCCGCGCCTTGGCGAGCGCATAGGCGCGTGACAGCGGGGGCCAGCCCTGGCGCTGATCATTGCCGGGCGTGAAATGGGGTTCGACGATGGGGCGATCCCCAAACTTGCCATTGGCGTAAGCTTCGGCGGCAATCGTCGGCAACCGCGCCATGACCGCAGCCATTTGGCGCAGGTTGCGCAGTACTTCGGTGGTGCCAGCATCCATGCCATCAGTAGGCCGCTAGATCAGCAGCCCACAACTCCGGGTCAGTTGTGGGTTAGTGGCAATACTTGGCGCGGTTCGCCGGCAACCACAGGAAAGCGAAAGCCAGTGGATCGTGATTGAGCTTGGCATACGCGATATAAAAATCGTCGTTTGGCTGCCAGTGTCCAATATCGTGCCGCCAATCCTTCCGGTTGCGGAATTTGAATTGAGCAAGTCCGGTCACATAATCTCCAATATCGTTTTCAGTACCCTTTGGGAGATTAGTTAAATTTGCCGTCTTGGCAAAATTTTCTAAAGCCGTCTCATACGCCTCGAAGTAAGCCGTTTCAGCTTTAGACCGCAGATCATTCCCTTCCTTGGTTTCGTGATGTGCGTACGTTAATTTTTTCCATGGGGCGTCTTCTCCCGCCGCTGGCTCAAACTTTTTATTGAGATCCTTCGCCCACGCAGGCAAATCCTTACCGGCAGGCATGTGAATCTCAGGCTCAGCCGCACACATGCAGAGCGAGATCAAAACGAGGAGGAGGTAGCGCATGCCGATAGTATACCACGTAACGCAGACAAATTCCATGAGAATCTGACAGCATCAGCAGGCGCAAGGACTTACACCCCTGGGAGCCGCTCTTCCGCCATGATGCGGACGTAGGTAGCCGGGTATTTTTGCTTCAGCTCACGGGCGGCGGCGAGGTCGCCCATGCGCCAGCGATCAACCAGGGCGCGGCCAGCGCGACCGACGCCGGACAGCGGGCCGGTGCCGAGCAGGACGGTCGGCGGCGGTGGCTGTACGTCCAGTGACATGCGGGCAATGTCGCGGCTGTAGCCGAGATCTTTGGCGGTGTCGTACGCCGTGGCTACTGCCTGCGCTGGCGGGGCCTTTGCCGCCGCTTTGGCGACCTGCTGCCACTCGGGGGCGTGCTCTTCAAGATAACGCCGCGCTGGGTCTTTCTGGTTGGTCTCCGGCTCGGCTGTGGCGTCATCGAGAATACGTGACGCCAGGGTATCAGGCTTTGCTACGTAACGCATCGCGCAGCGACAACCGTACGATAAAGGTGGAAATGGTGCACCAGGATCATCGAGCCGCCAGACGGTTCCATGCAAGCACGCATGCTCGGGGCGGACGTGATCATCCGGTGGCAGGTGCGGATCGTGCCCACCGCCGCCGGTGCTGCACACGAACTCAAAATAGACCTGATCAGCATCAAGCGGACCACCGCGCGCTACGGCCGCCTCTTCGTCAGCCGGCATGGATACGGTGATGGGCATAT
This sequence comes from Gammaproteobacteria bacterium, assembly GCA_043740595.1. GTDB lineage: Bacteria > Pseudomonadota > Gammaproteobacteria > Acidiferrobacterales > UBA6901 > JANNJF01. The sequence continues at coordinate 598 of JAYUBZ010000329.1, read as the reverse complement.
CAGGCCGCGCCAATCAATGCCGCGCCAATGGCACGGAAAGCAGCTTGGCATCCTGCGGCGTGCGCCTCCGCCACGGCCCCAGCAACGCGCGACGCATGCGCATGGGCAACCTCGGCCATCGCCGGTGGAATTGTGGCAGGATCAATGCCGGAGGTGAGCGGAATAGCCAGCGACCGGTTCACCGCCTCCTCGAGCTGTCGGCGCAGGGACTGTGCCCACTCGCCGGCGGTCAGGCCGATGATGGGATAGCCCGTAAGTTCGCCACGATCTTCTTCCGTAAGGTCCACGATGATCTTCAGGCCATCGCCACGCATCACCTTCGCGCGGTTGGTTGCCCCAGTGCGAAAACCAATCCACAGAGCGTCGGCGATCAAGAAGCGGGATTGTCCTTCGGCTACATCCAGATCCCGGCGAAGTGTCACCATCAGACGCGGATCAGTCCGTATCTGGCGGAGATCACCGGCGGGCTCGCCAATGGCCCCACGTCGCTGATCCGGTTGCACCGCGCGGATGATCGCCGACGCAGCGGCTACAGTGGACAGGCTGAGGCAGGACGCCGAGACGACCATAGCCGTATCCGAAAGGCGCTGGCGCTCAG
>JAYUBZ010000328.1:0-4556 GCA_043740595.1 Gammaproteobacteria bacterium | reverse complement strand
AAGTTCCTTCAGGGCCTGGGCATAGACGTTGCGCTTGAATTCAACAATGTGTTCGAGGGGGCTCCAGTAATCCACCCAGCACCAGTCATCGAACTCAGGATGCTGGCAGGCATCCAGCTGCACGCATTCCTCGGTGGCGATGAGGCGCAGTAAAAACCAGATCTGCTTCTGTCCGCGAAAACTAGGGGTGCGTGACGAACGCAGGAAATTCTTGGGGATGTCGTAGTGCAGCCAATCCCGCGTACGCCCGATGACCTGCACATCCGCCGTGGCCAAACCGACTTCCTCGTGCAACTCGCGGAACAACGCCTGCTCCGCCGTCTCACGTGGCTTGATGCCACCCTGGGGAAACTGCCAACCATCCTTGCCGCAACGGCGTGCCCAAAATACCTGATTGGCCTGATTGCACAGGATGATGCCAACATTGGGCCGGTATCCGTCTTTGTCGATCATGATCTTCGCTCCTATCCCCTTCCCCCGAAGAGGACCCCTGCCTCGCAGGGTTGCTGGCGAGGTTCGTCGCCAGCATGCCGCCGGGCTATGGATAATGCCAGCGATTTTTCCACGAACCGTGCCGGACGGCAATGCGTCCGGAGGTTATCGCTCACCCCACCTGCGAGCGGCACGCACGCACTGCCACACACCGGGCTTAAGTTCGCTATTTTAGCGAGGCGGCGGTGCCTGTCGCATTGGCAAAGGCGGCACAAGCTCCCGCACTCCAAAAAAGGTGGTTGGTTCCGATGGTTTCGTGGCATTACACTAGCGGCCTTTGCCGACCTACGATGAATGGAGCAACCCTTGAGCCTGGCCATTTTTGATCTCGATAACACCTTGCTGCGCGGCGACAGCGACCATGCCTGGGGGGAATTCCTGGTGGAACAGGGCGCGGTGGATGCGCAGCGTTTCCAACAGGACAACGACCGTTATTACGCGGCTTACCTGGAAGGCACCCTGGATATCTTCGAATTCCTCGAGCAACACCAGTTGCGCCCCCTCGCGCAATTCGATCGCGCCACCCTGGAGAACTGGCGTGGCCAGTTCATGCAACGCAAGATACTGCCGCTCATCACGCCTGCCGCACGCGCCCTGGTGCAACAACACCGCGCCCGCGGCGATACCCTGCTCATCATCACCGCCACCAACAGCTTCATCACCGCTCCCATCGCCACGGAATTCGGCATCCCGCACCTCATTGCCACGGAACCGGAACTGGTCGACGGTCACTTCACCGGCAAGGTGGCGGGCACGCCGTCTTACCGCGAAGGCAAGGTGGAGCGCCTCGCTACCTGGTTGCGCGAGCAGCACCAGGACCTCGCCGGCAGCTGGTTCTACAGCGACTCGCACAACGACCTGTCCCTGCTGAACCAGGTCGACCATCCCGTCGTGGTGAACGCCGACCCAACCCTGGCGGCGCACGCGCGTCGACAGGGCTGGCCGGCACTCCATCTGGACTGACATGACCCGGCATCTGCGCCTCACGCTGTGTCTGCTGATCCTGGCGCCCGTCTGTCTGCTGTTCGCCCTGCGCACCGGCAGTGTGCCCCTGGACACCGCCACCCTGTGGCGCGTGTTGAGTGGACAGGAACACGGACTCAACGCCACGCTGATCCTGGACCTGCGCATGCCGCGCGCCCTCAGCGCCTTCGCCGTGGGTGGGTTGCTGGCCCTGGCCGGCGCCCTGTTACAGGTATTGCTGCGCAACCCCCTGGCGGATCCCTACATCCTCGGGGTATCCGGTGGGGCGGCGGTCGGCGCCCTGTCCAGCCTGCTGTTGGGGCTCGGCAGTGCCTGGGTCAGCGGCAGTGCCTTTGCCGGCAGCCTCATCACGATGCTACTGGTGTTCGGCCTGAGCCAAACCCGCGGGGTGTGGACACAAACCCGTTTGCTGCTCACCGGTGTCGTCGTGGCCACGGGGTGGGGTGCGATCATCAGCGTGCTCCTGGTCTTCGCGCCGACGGACCGGGTCCAGGGCATGCTGTTCTGGCTCATGGGTGACCTCAGTCAGGCGACCCACCCGGGGGCGGGTCTCGTAGTACTCGCCGGCGGTGTCTTGTTGATGCTGCCCCTCGGTCGCGCGCTGAATTTATACGCCCGCGGCGAACAGGTGGCCGCCGCCCTGGGGGAGAACGTGACCTTTATACGCCGCAGCGTCTATGTCGGCGCCTCGCTGCTCACCGCCACCGCCGTTACCCTGGCGGGCAGTGTCGGCTTTGTGGGTCTGATCGTGCCGCATCTGCTGCGCCTGCTGGGGGAGACGGATTACCGCCGATTGCTGCCGAACGCCGTCTTGCTGGGGGGCAGCTTCATGCTGCTGGCGGATACCCTGGCGCGCAGCGCGCTGGCCCCCTTACAACTGCCGGTCGGCACCGTCACCGCGCTGCTGGGCACACCGGTGTTTCTCTATCTGTTAACGCGGGCCGCGCGCGCATGAGCCTGCTCGCCACCCGCCACCTCGGCATCAGCCTCGGCGGGCGATCCCTCTGCCACGACCTGAGTGTCGCGTTTGACGCGGGCGAGCGCTGGGCCATTCTGGGGGCCAACGGCAGCGGCAAGACCACGCTGCTCCACACCCTGGCGGGCCTGCGCCCGCCTGATGCCGGGCAGGTGTTGCTGGATGGGCGCGACATCGGCGCCCTCACCCGGCGCCACCTGGCGCAACGGCGCGGGGTGCTATTCCAGGACAGCGAGACACCCTTCACCTCGAGTGTGCGCGATGCCGTGCTGAGTGGACGCCACCCGCACCTGTCGCCTTGGCAGTGGGAAGGCGCGGACGATGTGCAACGCGCCGAACAGGCCCTGGCGGAGGTCGATATGCTGCATTACGCGGACCGCCTGCTCACCAGCCTCTCGGGCGGTGAGCGCCGGCGCGTGGAGTTCGCCGCCCTCCTGACCCAGGATGCACCGGTGTGTCTGTTGGATGAACCGCTCAACCATCTGGATCTGCATCATCAGGTAAAGATACTTGATCTGCTGCGGCGGCGCAGCCTGCGGCCGGGGCATGTCAATATCATGGTACTGCACGACGTCAATCTGGCCCTGCGTTATTGTGACCACGGACTATTGTTGTTCGATGATGGAGCATGCCGGCACGGAAGCCTCGCCTCCCTCCTGGACGTAGCGACATTGGAACGACTCTATGGTTGCCGCTTCCGTCAGCTGGCCGACACCGACGGCAAGGTTTTTTTTCCCGCCTGAGACATTTCACGCGTGGGAAATATCTGTATACTGTGCGGCGTGTCCGACACCGATACTAACCGGGACGACCAGCATGCCAAGGAACGACACACCCCCCTCAACGGATTCTTCCGTGTATTCTCCCTGAGAAATCTGACGATGCGCTTTCCGGGAACATTGCGCACCCGCATGACACTGGCATTTTCCCTGCTGCTCATCCTGGCCACCGTCGTGGCAACCGCCCACTTCGCCAGCCAGATCGTGTCGGCCCAGTTGGCGGCGCAGCAGCAGCTGGGCCGGGGCCTGATCGGCTTCCTGCAACCCGCATTGCAACGCCAGGCCGGCGCCAGCAACATCGACCAACTGGACCCGTTGCTGCGCAGGATCAGCGCTGATCCCGTCATACAAGGCATCACCATCACCGATAGCCGCGGCGCAAACCTGTACACGTTGCAACGTGCCGTGGAACAACCGGGCTGGCTGACGCGCGTGCTCATGCGCAAAAATGAAAATGTCAGAACCTTGGAAGCGGATTTCCCCGGTCCCGGTAACGGCGTCGGCCACATCGCCCTGACGTTGTCCTACCAGCCACTCAACCAAAGCATCGATAAAATCCTGATCAACAGCGTCATTGTGCTGGGCGGCCTGCTGCTGCTGGTGATCGCGCTCACTTATCTGCTGCTGGTGCGTTTCACCGCGCCGCTCAAGCCGCTCACCGAGCTTGCGCGCGAGGTCGCGCGCGGCAACTGGATGCCCAACATCACGCTCATACCCTCCGGCAGCCGTGAAATTCAGGAACTCAACCAGGCCTTCACCGACGGCTCCACCACCATGCGTAACTACATCCAGACGCTGGAGGAAACACGCACGCTGTTCGAGCACAGCGAAAACCGCCTGCGTACGCTGATCAGCGGCATGCGCGAGATACTGCTGGAGCTCGATGCCCAAGGTCGCATCGTCTTCCTCAATCCTGCGTGGGCCACGCTCACCGGTTTTTCCGTCGACAGCACACTCGGCCGGCCGCTGACGGACTTCATCCTGGATGTGGAAGCGGCCGCTGACCTGGCGGTGGAAAAACTCAGCAGGCTGCGGGAAAAAAACCGCGAAATCTGCCTGCGCAGCGCCAACGGCAAACGCCTGTGGCTACATCTCGACGCGGAGGCACAATCCGATGCCGACGGCAAATTCACGGGTGTCATCGCCACCCTCGGCGACATCACCCAGAGCGTCGAACTGAACAAACTGCTGACGAAATACCAGGAAGAACTCTACCATCTGTCCATTACCGATCCGCTTACCGGCCTGTACAACCGCCGGCATTTCGATACCCAGCTCGACGTGATCCTGGCCGATCACCTGCCGAGGCACGAGCCGGTCTGCCT
>JAYUBZ010000327.1:0-2623 GCA_043740595.1 Gammaproteobacteria bacterium | reverse complement strand
TCCGGCATGTCCACTGCCTTGATCTGGTAACCGATGCTGTCCACCGAATAGTTCTCGAAGGAGATCACGCGCACCGGGCAGGCGCCCATGCAGGTGCCGCAACGGCGGCAGCGGCTCTCGTTGAACACCGGGTAACGCTGTTCGTCCTCGTCGATGGCGCCGAAGGGGCATTCCACGGTGCAGCGCTTGCACTGGGTGCAGCCTTCGCGCCGGAAGCTCGGGAAACTCAGGTCGCCGGAGCGCGGATGCGCCGCGCGCCCGAGGCCGGCATTCTCCACCGCCTGCACCGCCTTCATGGCCGCACCCGTGGCGTCTTCCATGGCCTGCACGATGTCCATGGGACGGCGCACCGGGCCGGCGGTATAGATGCCGGTACGGCGGGTCTCGTAGGGGAAGCAGATGAAGTGCGAGTCGCTGAAGCCGAACTTGAGTTGCGGCAGGTCCTTGCCCTGACGGTAGGTCAGGTTGAGGATGGACACCGGTTGCGGCTTGGCGGGATCATTCGCCTCTGCTTCTGTCAGGTCGATGTTGACACCGGAGTTGGGCACCTGACCCGTGGCCAGCACCACCAGGTCGGCCTTGGCGACGGCGTCCTCGTTCAGAATCAAATCCTTGAACTTCACTTCCAGGGAGCCTGCGGTGGTGACTTCCGACACCACCCCCTTGGTGAAGATCACGCCCTTGTTCTGCGCGCTGCGGTAGAAGTCTTCGCCGTTGCCTGGGGTGCGCAGGTCGGTGTACAGCACCACTGTGTCCACGTCCGGATTGGCGTCTTTAAAATACATGGCCTGCTTGATGCTGGTGTTGCAGCACGAGCCGGAGCAATACGGCAGGTGTTTGCCCGTGGTGTCACGCTGGCCGGCGCACTGCACGAACACGACACTCTTCACCTCTTTGCCGTCGGAGGGGCGCTTGATGGCGCCACCCTGGGCGGCCACGGCGAGTTTCTCCAACCCTAAGTGATCCACCACATCCTTGCTCTTGCCAAACCCAAGTTCCGGCAGCTTGTTGGCGTCATAAGGCGTGAAACCCGAGGCCTGGATGATGGCACCGATGTTCTCTGTCTGAGTCGCACCACTCTCAGCGCTGATGTCGGCGCTGAATTGGCCTGGCGCACCGCTGGTGCGGGTAATGGTGGAACTGAGATACACCTTGATCTTCTTGTCCGCCTCGATAGCCTTGATGAGACCCGGCACCGGATTGTCCTGGGGTTCGGCGTAGGGTTCGCGGGACGGCGTGCGCTTGAAGAACTGCGCGGTCATGCCGCCCAGGGCCGCGGTCTTTTCCACCAGCAACACTTCGTAACCGGCCTTGGCGGTCTCCAGCGCCGAGGTCATGCCGCTGATGCCGCCGCCCACCACGAGGATGCGCTTGTTATGCCCCGTCAGGGAGGTGGCCACCGCCGGTACCATTTTCTTGGCCTCGGCGCAGCCCATGCGGATGTAGTCCGCCGCCATTTCCTGCGTGCCTTCGCGCGCCGCGTCGGTATCCGGCTGGCTCCAGATCACCTGCTCGCGCAGGTTGGCGCGGGACACGGTGACCTTGTCGAAATTAAACGCCTCGGTCTTGGCGCGGCGCGAACAGGCGCCGATGACCACGCGGTTCACTTCGCCGGCGTCGATATCCTTCTGAATCATGCCGACACCGTCGGCGTTGCACAGGAACTCGTGCTCGCGCACCACACCGGCCTTACCTTCTTTCTTGGCGACCTGCATGAGTTGTGCTACGTCCAGGCGCTCGCCCAGACCGCAACCTTTACAGAGGTATGCCCCGATTTTGATTTCTGCAGCTGCTGTAGCACTCATTATTTGGCCTCCGCTCTGGCGACGCGGTTAATCACTTGTATCGAACGCAGACTGGCGGCGGTGGCACTTTGCACCGAGCGGTTCACGTCCAGGGCATTGGTGGCGCAGCCGGCGCCGAAGATGGCGCCGTTGGCCGGATCGGCCTCGATGAAACCGCTCACGTCGGCGTGCACGCCGCCGGGGATGTTGTGCGCATCCACGTTCGGTTCCATGCCGATGGCCAGCACCACGAGGTCATGGGTGTTGTCGTAGCGGTGATAACCCTCGGTGTCGACACCGTGCAGGATCACGTCGCTGGTGGCCTTGTCTTCGGTGATGTTGGCGACCTTGGACTTGATGAACTTGACGTTGGGGTTGGCCAGCACCTTCTGATAGAAATCCTCGAAGCGGTCGATGGCGCGAATATCTATATAGTAGATACTCGACTTGCCGCCGTCGCCGTAGGACTCGTTCACATAGGTGGATTGTTTCAGCGACGCCATGCAGCAGATGCGCGAGCAGTGCTTCAAGTGATTGCGATCCCGCGAACCGGCGCACTGGATGAAGGCGACGTTCTTCGCCTCCTTGCCATCGGACGGCCGCACCAGTTTGCCGCCAGTAGGCCCGAAGGGGTCCATGAGGCGCTCGAACTCCACGCTGGTGATGACGTTCTTGTAGCGATCGTAGCCATAGGGCTGAATCTTGGCGGCGTCGTAGGGCTTCCAGCCCGTGGCCCAAACGATGGCGCCGGCCTTGAAGTCGATGATCTCTTCCTTCATCTCAAGATCCACGGCGCCGTACTTGCACGCGGCCTTGGCCTTGTCCGCCTCGGGGGTGCC
>JAYUBZ010000326.1:0-5647 GCA_043740595.1 Gammaproteobacteria bacterium | reverse complement strand
CCACCTCCTCCGCCGTCGAGTCATGTCGAGTACGTCGAAGTTGCGGCATAACAAACGCGCTCAACCGTGCACGAGACCGCGATCCAGCACGGTAGGTTGGGGTGAATGAAATGAACCCCAACGATTGTATGCACGAGGTCATGTTGGGGTTCGCGATGCTCACCCCAACCTACCGCGTTGCTCGGCCCATACAGCGGACCCGCGCAAGCTTCATAAAAACCACGCCAGCCTCGCTTGCAGGAACGGTTTGCAGATTTCCGCGATGCGCGATTAATCAACCGGCGTCCGCCATACGGATAACACCCATCACTATCCCCAATATCTGCACCTCTTCGTTCTTCAAGCGTATCGGCGCCATGTCCGGGTTCGCCGGCTGCAGGCGGATACCATCCGCTTCCACGTAGAATTTCTTCAGCGTCACGCGTTCGCCGTTGATCATGCCTGACTGTGAACACGTCATTTAGGACAAAGTCGAAGGTCAGTGACGTCGTCCTAGCGCTATGGTTCGCAGGCCATAGTATTCTGCCAGACAGGAATTCCTGAAGTTATTGGGATCTGTCGTGATCTCGGTCGTAAAAAGCGTGCGGGGAGGCCGCGACAAACTGGGCACTTCAATATCCACGATGGCGTTATTCTTGGCTTCCTTAATCAAATCCATCCTCGCGCTCATCTCCCGCCAATACCTCAATCCGCGGTAGCTGTCCTTGAATGCCTCAACGACAGTCGGGGATCCAACAATGCTTAAGACAAGCGCAAGCACCGCCATGCGTCTTGAAAAGTCAGAAAATTTTGCAACGTAATCACCCGCCACGTAATGAAAAACGATAATGAATGATGGGTACCAGCCAAGCAAGAACACGAGCCATACAACACTTTCCGCACGCTCGGGAAGCGGGTAATGATTTACTACAAAGCCAACACCGGTAAGTGCAAGAAGCAGTGTTGCCCAGAGTACTGGCAGATACAGCCAACCTCTCTTGAAAACTTTGTCTTGGTAGAGAACCTTGACGGCGCTTTCACGGCCCACAACCAGGGCGATGAAGGCAGAGACCCAAATTGCCGGATTAGCCAGCCAGTAAGCGGTACGGAGCAGAAACCAAGGCAAGAAAAGACCAGCCGCCAGCATTCCAGAGGGTCGTAACATTCCATCAGCGGCGAGGCCCTGCTCACGCGCCAGGTTCCCAGGAGCGCGAACGGATACCAACGTCGCAAAGAGAGCAATCATGAAGAGCCCAGTCCAGAACCAGACGTTTTCAGTTTTTCGTTTTATCGCGAGTGCGGAGGCACCTAAAAGCAGGGCAAGCACGGCGAGCATGGTCACTTCGTTTGTGCCAGCCGCAATAATCACAAGTGTGGCAGCAGTGACGAAGAGCAGTAGGGTCAATACCCCATTTGTCTTGCCACCGAGTTCGCGTTTAGCGGCAATCGCCAGGAGCAACAGTAGTGCTACGTTACCGAGGGCATAGTCCACAATTCCCATGGTCCAGTAGAGGTACTGTGCAATATCTGGCAGCCCTGTGAGAAAAATGACATAAGCTGTCATGGATGTCAGCAGCACGTAACGGAATGGAATGCGTTGCCGAAGCAGACTGTATAGAAACAAAAAAAGACCTGCCATCGTCACTAGTTGGGCAACAACCAAGACTCGGGAATAAGTATGGGCGATATCCCCCGCTAAGGGTATAACGCTTATCAACGCTGTTGATGCGAAACGGCCCGACCAAGTGGAATACCAGTCCACTTGAGACGCAACAAAACCGAGCTTGTTAACTTTAACGGCGTAGCAATAATCGTCTGCTTCCGGGAAGGCGGCGTACGACAGCGCTATGAAGACTGAAATAACTACTAAGATAGCAAGCAGCATGAGATAGAATTCAGACTTGCTGCTGTAGTTCAGAAAATTCGTTCTCGTTCTCATCTCTGGCTCTTTCATGGGTTAAGGCCGCTGCGGTTGAGCGCTTTTTCGGCAACGCCTTCAACGGTGGCAACACGCTAGTGTTGGGGTGAATGCAATGAACCCCAACGATTGTGATGCATGAGGGAATGTTGGGGTTCGCGATGCTCACCCCAACCTACATTTCTTCCGTGATTCACTCGTACACAGCGCAGGCAGCGTAAGAACAGCCCCAGCCACTGTTGCTTGAACGGTTTGCAGATTTCCGCGATGCGCGATTAATCAACCAGCGTCCGCCATACGGATAACACCCGTCACTATCCCCAGTATCTGCACCTCTGCGTTCTTCAAACGGATTGGCGCCATGTCCGGGTTCGCCGGCTGCAGGCGGATGCCATCGGGCTCCACGTAGAATTTCTTCAGCGTCACGCGTTCGCCGTTGATCATGGCCACGACCGACTGGCCGTTCTGCGCGGTTTCGCGTTTCTCGATGACGATGAGGTCGCCGTCCTGGATGTTGTCGTCGACCATGGAATGGCCGCGCACGCGCAGCGCGTAGGTGTTCTTGCGCACCATGCTGGTGGGTACGGCGACGCGGCTCTGATCGTCGTTCAGGTCCACCGGCTGGCCGGCCGACACCCAACCGAGCAAGGGGATTTCCGTCATGCCTTCGGCGCGCGCCGCCAGCGGCTCCAGCTCGGGCGTCCACACCGGACGCCGGTTCTTGGGGATGAGGTAGTTCACGTTGGTCATGGTGGGCTCTCCGGTTTTGTTATCGTTGAAGAAATATTTTCCGCACATCTCAGTTGATCTCGCCGAGCAGGACCACCGCGTGCGCCGCGATGCCCTCCTCCCGTCCGGTGTAGCCGAGCTTCTCGGTAGTGGTGGCCTTGACGTTCACGCTCGTCGCCGCGATCTCGAGATCCGTGGCGATGTTATGCGCCATGGCGATCAGGTGCGGCGCCAGCTTTGGCGCCTGCGCAATGAGGGTGCTGTCGATGTTCTCCACTCGCAAACGGCGCTGCTTGAGACTGGCGCACACCCGGCGCAGGAGGATGCGGCTGTCGATGTCCTTGTATTGCGCGTCGCTGTCGGGAAAGTGCCGGCCGATGTCGCCGAGGCCGGCGGCACCGAGGCAGGCGTCGCAAACCGCGTGGATCAGCACATCCGCGTCGGAATGGCCAAGCAGGCCTTTGGTGTGTGGTATCTTTACGCCGCCCAGGATCAGGTCGCGTCCGGCGACCAGTTGATGCACATCATAACCGTGGCCGATGCGCATCATCCCCGCTCCCGCGCCTGTTGTTTGAGAACCATCTCCGCCAGCTCGATATCCGCCGGCAGGGTGATTTTAATATTGTCCCCATGGCCCGCCACCATGCGCGGATGACCACCGTCGAGTTCGATGGCGGCGGCCTCGTCCGTGAGGGCGACACCCCGCCGCACGGCGGCCTCCAGTGCGCGCCGCAGACGCGCCACGGGAAACAGCTGAGGCGTTAAGGCGCGCCACAAGCCTACCCGCGGCACCGTCTCCACCACGTGCCCCATCGAGTCCACGCGTTTGACGGTATCGGCCAGGGGCAGGCCCAGCAGACCGCCATCCGGGTTGCGATCGACGGCGCCCACCAGCTTATCGAGATCACCGTGGCGCACACAGGGACGCACCGCGTCGTGCACCATCACCCAATCATCGGACGCGGCGTGGGCCATCAGGGCCTTAAGGCCGTTTAATACCGTGTGGGCGCGCTCCTGACCACCGGGAAAAGTGCCAAGGACCTTGGGAAGATGGGGCGGTAGGCTGGACCAGAAGGTATCGCCCGGTGACAAGCCGACAAAGATGCCACGTAGCGGGACATAGCTGCCCAGGCGTTCCAGGGTGCACTGCAGAATCGGACGACCGAAAAGCGGGAGATACTGTTTGGGACGATCCGCCCCCATGCGCGTGCCGACACCGGCGGCGGGCACCAGCGCCCAGAGTGCTGACTCCGGGGGCTGATCCTCCGATGTGGGAATGGGCGAACTCAAGGGGACGAGCGAGTCGCGGGGCTAGACGACACTGACCTCGATCTGACTGCGGATACGGGCATAGGCGTCTTCCGTGGAAATGCCTTCCACGGTGGCAAGCTCGCGGGAGAGATAGTTACTGGCGGTCTCGAGCAAACGGGTTTCGTCGAAGGACAAGCCGGAAGTGACTTTCCAATGGGTCAGGTCGCGCACCACTTCACCCAACTCGATGGGGGAACCGGCGTTGATTTTATGGGCGATGCCTTTGCAGCGCTCGGTCAGATTGCCGGTGGCCCGACGCTGACTGGCCGCGGACAGCACCTTGAACAATTCCTTGATGCGCTTTCCTTCCAGCAACGGGCGGATGCCGTTGTTGGCCATATTCGCCTGGGGCACTTTAATGGTGACGTGGGATTCGTGTATTCGGATCACAAAGCAGCGTTCCTGCTTGCCCGTGAGAAATAGATCTTCCACCGCCTCGATCACCCCGACACCGGCAGAGGGGTAAAACACCGTGTCACCAACTTTGTAGCGTGGACTCAAGCTCATCCGATGCCTACCTTTATTTAATTTAATAAGTCGGTATAACCTATTGAGCAATATTATTTAATCCTTGTCAACTTGATTGTCTAACTATTTGATTGTGGCTCCTGGACAACACCTGTCATCGGCAAATTTAGGCTACAATGTGCGACTTTATATTTCTCTTCGAGATCCGCTGCTGCTTCCATGTCACCACCCACCCCACCAGACGTGCCACCCCGCCCGGCAGTGGAACCGACCCCCCAGAGTCCGCTGCACCCCATCCTGCCTCAGACGCTGGGACGTGTTCAGCCCTGGCGGCGTTTGTTGGGCAGCAGCCGCGGCCTGGCAACAGTGGAGGCGGCGCGCCTCCACACCGGTCCGATTTTGGTCATCACCCGCGACAGCCGTTCCGCGCAACAGTGGGAGGACGAGCTGCGTTTTTACGCAGGATCGGAAGGGCGTATCCCATTGCTGCCGTTCCCCGATTGGGAAAGCCTGCCCTATGATGTGTTTTCCCCCCATCAGGACATCCTCTCCCAACGCCTGCTGACCTTGTCGCGTTTGGGCGGGCTGCAACAGGGCGTGCTACTGGTCTCCATCACCACCCTCATGCATCGCCTGCCGCCACTGGACTACCTGCGCGCGCACAGCCTGATGCTGGACGTGGGCGACCGACTCGACCTCGTCACCTTCCGCCGGCAGCTGACGCAGGCGGCCTATCAATCCGTCACCCAAGTGATGGCGCCAGGGGAGTACGCCGTGCGCGGTGGCTTGATCGATATCTTCCCCATGGGCAGCGAGCGCCCCTACCGGGTGGATCTCTTCGACGATCGCATCGAATCCATCCGCGCCTTCGATCCAGATACCCAGCGCTCCGGTGACAAGCTTAAGGGCGTGCACCTGCTGCCGGCGCGGGAGTACCCCATGACAGAGGAAGCCATCCAACACTTTCGGCAGGCCTTCCGCGCCACCTTCGAGGGCGACCCGCAAAAGACACCGATGTACCGCGATGTCAGCCAGGGGGTGAGCCCCGGCGGCATCGAATACTATCTGCCGCTCTTCTACGAACACACCGCCAGCCTGTTCGACTACCTGCCTGCCGCCCCACTGTGCTTGATGGAGGACGGGGCCATGGAGGCCGCGGAGGCCTTCCGCAAGGAGACACAGGAGCGCTATGAGCTGCTGCGGCACGACCGGGAGCGCCCGGTGCTGTCCCCGGAGCGGCTG
>JAYUBZ010000325.1:0-5102 GCA_043740595.1 Gammaproteobacteria bacterium | reverse complement strand
AGCAGGGCCTGGTGCCAATAGTGCGCCGGGATGTCGTCGAGGTTGAAGCGCAAGAGATAGGCACTGATCCAGGCCAGGGGGATCATCACCAGGTCGTGCAGAAACACCATATAGCGATTCTGCAATTTAATCATCAATCGTTTCATTAATGTGTCATCTTCTTCTGGTGGGCGATGCCCACCCTACAGAGCAGTAATCCCGGGGTGCGCCGCGGGCAATTGTACCAGACGCAGAAAATAATGGATCTTGGCGTACCTGCCAGGGCTTTTCTGCTGAAACAACCGCCGTTTCCGCGCCACCATGGAGCCTGTGTATTATTGTATAGAGTGGCGAGACATCAGCCCCATCGATCCTCGGGAGGGCGGCCGCCAATTTAGCACTTCTCTGGATAGAATGTCTGACTGGCCCGGTACTCGGCCACCATCTCCGGCAGCGCTTCTTCCAGGGCACGTGTGGGCCGATAACCCAACTCGCGGTGAATTTTATCGGAACTGTACCAGGCCGAGCCAACTAATTTATCCAACGCCTCACTGCTGAAGATCAACGGCCGGCCGCGCACTGCTCCGATCAGATCACCGAGGCGGGCGGCCAGTTTCAGTAACGCCACCGGCACCGTCCAGCCCGGCACCGGCCGGCCCAGGGCGCTGCAGATCAGCGTGTAGATATAACGAGTGGAATAGGCTTGCCCGTCGGTGACGATATAGGTCTGGCCGCGCGCCAACGGCTTTTCCGCCGCCAGCAGCAGCGCCTGAACCACATCGTCGACATGCACCATGGAACGCTTGTTGTCCAGTTCGCGCAACGGCGGGAAACGGCCGCGGTCTATGGCCGCGATCATGCGAGGCAGGTTGCCCTTGTTGTCATGACCATACACCAGCGGCAAACGCAGGATACAGACATGCATGCCCAGCGCCTGACCAACCTGCAATACCAATCCTTCGGCCATCAGTTTGGCACGGCCATAGATGGATGCGGCTGCCGCGTCGCTGGACTCATCCAGACAGAAATCGCCGCCCTCGCCCATGGCCTTGACACTACTGACGAAGATGAAGCGCTTTACGCCGGCCGCCGCCGCAGCCGCCAACAGCGCTCGCGTTCCCTCAACAGTGATGCGCTGATGCAGGCTCAGCGCCTCGCTTTCCGAAACACCATTGGCATGAGCGTAGCCGGCGAGGTGAAAAACCGTATCCACGCCGTTACAAATTGCTCCGAGGCTATCGGGCTTGGTCAGATCTCCCACGCGGGCCGTTACGCCGCCCTTCGGCCAGATCCGGGCGGCCTGCATGCTGTCCCGGATCAATACATGGACAGCGATGCCAGGGTGTTGCATGAGCGCTTCCACCATTCGACGGCCGATAAAACCAGTAGCGCCGGCAACCAATGTGCAACTGCTCTGAGGATTGGATAACAAACGTGGAATTCCTGTTTACAAGAAAGGGGCAAGCGATTCAGCAACAACAAATGCGACGACCACCATTGGCATAGGGCACCGATGAGGCAGCTATTCTATATCACGATTTTCCTCAGCGACTCCAGATCGGGGGCTCGGCATTATTGTAGTGGGCCCACCACGTGTGGCGGGTGGCCACGCTGACGCCAATGTTTGCTGCTTGGACTCGCGGCGGTCACCGACAGGAAGTGAAGCTCGATGAACAGAGGTTTGCTGCCTCACTATTACTTTATAGAATCTCTGGGCCCGTCCCAGGAAACCAGGACGGTCACCCACACGGCTGCCTAGAGACCGGCGCGGCTTGCGCGACGACGCTGCCACCGGTAATACTTGCATCGAAGGACCCAGCTGGCGCGGCCCGATACTCCGGACCGCAGCGCCGAGCGCCAGAATGGAAAATCGAAACCAGACCGCCGTGACCACCATCACCATCAACACCGATGGATACTGATGGCGGAAAAACTTAAGGTAGAAGCGCACCATCCCCTTATGCTTGTACCATAATACCCGGATAGGTCTGTCGGCACTGCAGGTGCCTTTGTAGTGAACCACCTCGACATCGGGCACAAACAAGATCAGGCGGTTCATACGATGAAACTGCAAGCACAGGTCGAGGTCCTCACAGTGCAGAAAATATCCCTCATCCAGCAGGCCAATCTGCTCCAGGGCATCGCGTCGAATCAGCATGAACGCCCCTGAAATCGCCTCCAGAAAGACCGGCTTATCCGGCAAGGGTTCTTGGGTCAAGGCGATATGACGGAAGCGCGGATGATGTGGAAGCAATTTGTAGAGGTGCAGCACCCGCACCAGCGTCCGCCAGGGACTTGGTATACTGCGTCGACAACCGGCCTGCTCCGTTCCATCGGGATTGCGGATCAGGCAGCCCGCCATCACCGTCTGCGGGTAGTTCGCCATGGCCGTCAACATGCGCGCCAGGGTGTCCGGTTGAATGAGGCAGTCGGGATTCAGCAGAAGAACATGGTCGCCCACCGCCTGCTTCAGGGCAACATTACTGCCGCGGGAAAAGCCAAGATTGGCCCGATTCTCTATAATCCGCAAGCGCGGGTCCGTGCGCAAACTCAACAATAGTGTAAGGCTGCCATCCTTCGAACCATTGTCAGAGACGAAGACTTCCACGGGCACGCTGGAGCAAAGCACTGCGCGTACTGTCTCATTTAATAATGGCCCGCCATTGAAATTGACAATAACAACCGATACGACTGGACGATCGGTGCTCCCCTTGCTCATTATCCTGCTCTCCGTTTCTTGTGCTTCCTTGTCCGCCGCTTCGGTACCGACCATCAACTACCGTACGTTGGCGCGCTGCCCGCAAAAGAAAGCGTATCGCGTTTCAGGTCCAGGCCTTGCCCCTGATGTCGCCAGACGCGCCTAAGACACGGCACGAAATACGAATGTTTTTACCGTCAGCTTGATTATAGGAAATGGCCACAACACGCCCCCATTATTCTGCCGCTGTAACGTTCCATCACATTACGCCGGGTCATTGACCAGATCAAGCTTTGCCGGTGCCGGGAACTAACGCAGCACGCCACGCTTTTGCAGGAGCGCCACCACCTTGTCCGCGCACATATCCAGGGCCTCTGTGCCGGTATCAAGGATAAGACTGGGGTGCTCGGGTGGCTCGTACGGGGACGAGATGCCGGTGAAATCCTTGACTTCCCCGGCACGGGCGCGGCGGTACAGGCCCTTGGTGTCACGGCCCTCGCAGACCTCAAGCGGGCAACAACAGTAGACTTCAATAAAATTCTGCTCGCCGACCAGTTGTCGCACCCGCTCGCGATCCCGGCGAAAGGGCGAGATAAAGGCGGTGAGCGAGATCAGCCCCGCCTGCATGAAAAGTTTTACCATCTCGCCGATACGGCGCATGTTCTCGCCGCGGTCCTCCGGGGTGAATCCCAGATCACCACATAAACCATGGCGAACATTGTCGCCATCAAAAACAAATGTATGGCAGCCCATCCGATGCAGCCGTTCCTCGACGCCGTGCGCCAAGGTGGACTTACCCGCGCCGGAGAGACCGGTGAACCAGATCACGATGCTTTTATGGCCATTGAGCTGCTCACGCCGGGCACGCGTGACCGTGGCATGGTGCCAGACCGTGTCCTGACTCTTAGGCGGATTCTCGTTCATCAACGGCTGACCCGATAGATTGATTAACAGACTTCAGGTGCTTTAGCGCCGCGCAGGACATGCGCCAGGTATTGATTTTGCTCCTCTCCACAGAAATACCATCCTACCCGTGTCTTAGAAGCATGCGCGCGCGCCTTTCGAGCCTATGCACAGACAGGGCGAGAGCAATATAACACGCCAGCCAAAATACGATCGTCATCCACTGCAGCAGCGCGGGTCGCCGCACCGCCCAGATCGCGCTGAGTCCGCAGGCGAGCATCAAGGCGTATTCCCAAAGCACTGTCTTTTTATGCCCCCAACCGAGATGCACCAGGCGCTGGTAATAATGGGTCTTATGCGCCTGCCACACTCTTTCTCCGCGCAGTAGTCGTCGCACCAGTGTGATCGTGGCATCCGCGATAAAAGGTGAAAAGACCAGTAGTCCCAACCAGAACGGGAAGATACCATCGCGGGTCGCCCACAGCGTCAGTGCTGCGGCCAGGAAACCCAGGCTGGAAGAGCCGACATCACCCATAAAAATGCGTGCTGGCGGAAAATTGAACAAAAGAAATCCACCGGCTGCGGCTGCGGCCACTAGACTCGCGGCGAGAAACAGCCCGTGGCCTGCCATAAAACCCAGCACGGCAAAGGTCCCGAAACCAATGACCGCCATACCCCCGGCAAGGCCATCCATGCCGTCCATAAAATTATAAAGGTTGACCATCCAGATGATATACAAAAGCGCAAGCAACTCGCCGACACTTTTATATCGCAGCTGACTCAGCCCAGGCACAAGATCACGATCAAGCATGAGCCCCGCCCCCCAGACGAGTAGCACCGCACAGCCTGTATGCACCACAAACCGCGGCGCTGCAGAAACGCCGGCGTAGTCGTCCATGAAGGAAACCACCGCCAAGGGCAGCAGCGCCGCGCACAGCCATAACAGGATCGGAAACCCGCCGAGTGTAAAGCCGACAACGGCACTCCCCGCGACCCATCCGGTTAAAACACCTAGACCGCCGCTGCGTGGTGTTGGCCGGGTATGCAGCGAGCGTTCATTAGGGTGATCAAGAAGGTGAAAACGCGAAACCGGATCGCAGAGTCGCCGGGTCAGCCAGGCGGAAAGTCCCAAGGCCGGAAGCGCAGAGGCAAGCAGCGTAAAATCAGGCATGTCAATCATCCGAACAACCCGGGTAGCATTCTATTTTTTCCATACTGTCCGGTTCACATAATCGGTGTAACTGATGATGATACGCAGGACCTTGGCGGAAACGTTTGGTGCGTCATAGTCGCCGACTAATCGTAATGTACGAGCGGTGCCACGCGATTGACTCGCCAATACCGCAAGGCCCTGCATGACGCGGTCGATCTCCAGGCCAGTCAGCATCACCGCCGCCTCTTCCATGCCTTCCGGTCGCTCATGGGCCTCGCGGATATTCAAGGCTGGAAAATTAAGTATCGACGATTCTTCCGTTATCGTTCCGCTGTCGGACAGCACAGCTATGGCATTCTTTTGCAGTTT
>JAYUBZ010000324.1:0-4491 GCA_043740595.1 Gammaproteobacteria bacterium | reverse complement strand
GCGGGCCATCCGCCTGAGTCTGCAGGTGTTGGCGGCGGGGAGTTTCATCGTGCATGGCCCCACGACGTATGCCGCACCGCCGCTTCCGCCACTGCCCAATACATTGCCGTTCCCCGCCGCCAACTTCCTCCAGTCCGGTACACTCAGTGGCACGATAAACGGCGAGCCGCCCAAGCCTGTCGGCAACACCCTGACCATCAACCAGCGCAGCGATCGCGCGATCCTGCGGTGGGATAGTTTTAATATTGGCTCAGCGGCCACGGTCAATTTCAATCAGCCCAGCAGCGCCTCCGTTACACTCAACCGTATCAATGCATCGAATGGCGCCAGCCAGATCTTCGGCAAGCTCAATGCCAACGGCCAGATCTACCTGCTGAATCAGAACGGCATCATCTTCGGCAGGGGTTCGCAGACCAATGTCGGCGCCCTGGTGGCGTCGTCC
Organism: Gammaproteobacteria bacterium; assembly: GCA_043740595.1. GTDB lineage: Bacteria > Pseudomonadota > Gammaproteobacteria > Acidiferrobacterales > UBA6901 > JANNJF01. The sequence continues at coordinate 4,049 of JAYUBZ010000324.1, read as the reverse complement.
CTGAACATCACTCAGGAGGCCCTCGACAACGGCATCACCGGCGCTATCCTGCAAAAGAAACCGGCCTTCACTCAATATAAAGATCCCAACGGAAAAGATCTTCCGAGCGGCGCCATCACTGTCGAAAACGGTGCCGCCATCGCGGCGAACACCGGCGGCAGCATCATGCTGTTTGCTCCGGAGATCACCAATAGCGGAACGATCACCACACCGGACGGCCAGGCGATACTCGCCGCTGGCCACAGCGCCTACCTGGCAGCAAGTACCGATCCGACGGAGCGTGGTTTGCTGGTGGAGATTGACGGCGGCGGTAGTGTGCAGAATCTGGGACAGATCATCGCCGAGCACGGCGGTGTTTCCCTGCTGGGGATGGCGGTCCAGCAGGACGGATTGGTGCGCGCCACGACGTCGGTACGTGCCAACGGGACTATCCAGTTGCTGGCGCGCGATACGGTGGATTTTAACCTGATATCGGGACGCGGCTACGAAACCGTGACACACCATACCGGTAGGGTTGAATTCGGCGTCGGCAGCGTGACCGAAGTGGTGGTGGACAACAGCCCCGACACTACGGTGGACGTCGCCAAGCAACCACTATCACACATCGACATCATGGGTAAAACCATACACCTACTGGAGGGTAGCCGCATCAGCGCCAAAGGTAGCCGCATCAGCGCCAAAGGTAGCGAGGTCAATAGCGAGGTCAATTTGGTTGCGCTCTCCAATCCGTCCACGGAACTGAATACAGATGGTCGGAGCTTAAGAAATACCTCCGCCATCAAGCCTGGTGAAGGTGTCCGCATCCAGATGGAAAAAGGCAGTCTCATCGACGTCTCCGGCAACGACGCGATATTGCCCATGGCGCGTAACGCCCTGAAAGTGGAATTACGCGGCAGCGCACTCAGCGATGCGCCAGCGCAGCGCAATGGCATCTTGCAGGGCCAGACCGTTACCGTGGACCTGCGTCAGGGCACGCCGCTGGCGAATATCGACGGCGCTACGGCCAACATCGAGCGCACCGCGGCGGAACGCCTCTCCGCCGGTGGACACGTGAACGTGCAATCCACCGGGGACATCCGCTTTTTGTCCGGCGCCAAGATCGATGTCTCCGGTGGCAAGTTGAACTATCAGGATGGCTACCTCAACACCACCAAGTTGCTGTCCGCGGGCAGCGTGGTCGACATCGGCCAGGCGGATCCCAATCGCCATTACGATGCCATCCTGGGCAGCTATAGCCTGCGCGATAAAAAATGGGGTGTGACCCGGACGTGGAATACCTTGGGGGGACGCGGAGTTTTTCAAGCGGGCTATGTGGAAGGTAAAGACGCAGGAAGCGTGAACTTCGCGGCGCACGGCATGGTCCTCGAAGGAACCTTGCAGGGCCATACGGCGATTGGGCCCTATCAACGCGACGCCGCCCACTTACCCATGGGTGGGGAGCTGGTGATCGGCCTGGCTCCGCAAGGCGGGGGACTACCGGAGTTACTGGCGCCTAATGTCAATTTCCATGTGGAGCCGTTTTCGACTGCATTGGATTTCAATCAGCCACTGCCGCCGGCCCTGCAGAACCGGCTCGAACTCTCCACCCGCTATCTCACGCAAGGCGGCTTCACACGCACCGCGGTTTACAGCAATGGCAAGGTTACGGTAGCGGCGGACGCGCCCATTAGTATCGCACCCGGCGCACTTCGCTCCGGGACGAGTACCTCGAGCTTCGCGGTGACAGCCCAGGCCATCGATATCGCCGCGGATATCCACGCACCGGGTGGCGCCATCAGTTTGGCCAGTGTGCCGTCTGCTGGCCTCGCCAGCCCGCTGTCCTTGCTGCCGGACTCCGCTGGCTCGTTGAACGTCGCGGACGGCGTCACCCTCAGCACCCGCGGTATCTGGACCAACGACATCGCGGACGGTGCGGCGGCATTGCCCTTGGCAACCGTGGCCGTGGACGGTGGAGCTATACGCCTCGGTGCCGATACGCTAACGCTCGGGCGTGGCGTGGTGCTGGATGCCTCGAGCGGCGGTTGGCTCGCCTCCAACGGTAAGGTCACCGGCGGCAATGGCGGCAACATCACGCTCAAGGCGACGCAGGGCCTCGACTTGGGTGGTGACCTCACGCTGCGCAGTCATGCCTTGGGTAAAGGTGGCACTCTCGACATCACAACCACCGGCCTCACCCTGGAGGGTGGCATCGATGCCGCGTCCCAAGCGAAGCAACGGGCGCTGTGGAACGGGGCGCAGCACGCGGGCGCCGGACAGGCGTTGCGCCTGCCGAGTTTTATCTTCGAGCGCGGCGGTTTTTCCAATTACAAGCTGACGGTACAAACCAACGATGCGCGGAATGCTGCTGGATTCGTCATTGCGCAAGGCGCCGTGATCCGTCCGCGCATGGACAACTGGATACTGAACGATAACTTTCGCCGGCTGGCCAGTGGCACCCCCATGCAGGACGTGGCGCAGGTCGGTCGCCTGGCGGATGACCTGCGCAGCCCGACTAGCTTAAGTTTTAAGACGCTCGCCACTGACCCCGTACCCACATTGGATTTTGTCATGCAGGCCGGATCGGAAATTTACACCGATCCGGGCGCCCAAGTGTCGATAAGCTCGCAAGGGCGCATGCGGATCGACGGCAGCATCATCGCACCGGCGGGCAGAATTAGTTTGGCGGTCGAGGGTAGTACGACAGGTGTTTTCGAGCCGGGCAGGGCGCTGTGGCTCGGGCCGACGGCGGTGCTGGACGCGCGCGGTGCCGTGGTGCTGAAACCCAGCGACCAGGGACTGCGCCAGGGACAGGTGTTGGCGGGTGGACAGGTGTCACTCAGCGCCCAGGATGCCTATGTGATCACCGCGGCTGGTTCACGTATCGACGTCTCCGGTGCGGCGGCGGAATTGGATTTGCCTGCCGGCCCGGGGACAGCTTTGGGTACAACCCGTGTGTTGGTGGCGGGTGACGCCGGCAGTATCGACATCAAGGCCTCCGAGGGCATGATACTGGACGGCACCATGCTGGGGCACGCGGCACCGACGGGCAACGCCGCCGGCGGGAGTTTGAGCTTAGGGGTGGCGGCAAGAAATCTTCTTGTCGGTCCGCCTTACCCTCCCTACCCAACCCCGGACGGCACCTCGAAGGTGATTGTTCAGAACCAGAAAACGCGATTGCCGGTGGGCTTCAAGCCTGGAGACGCGCTGGATAATGGTACGTACAACGGCAAGACTTATGTGTCTGCCCAACAGATACAGGAAGGCGGCTTTGACCAGCTGACACTAACGACATCTTCCGACGGCCACGTCGATTTCCAGGGAGTCGCGGACCCTACCAATCCTCTGGCCAATCCCTCGCTGAATCTCCATCTGCGCCGCGGCATTGTTTTGGACACGCCGCTACTGACCACGCAGAACAACAGCGTCGTGAACCTGGAGTCATCTTACATTGGCCTGATCTCCACTAACCCTTCGTTGCAGGCCGCCAACGGTGGCACGGGCAAGTTGGCGTTGCATGGGAAGCTGGTGGATATCAACAACAACATCGCACTGCAGGGATTCGGTGACACGCATATTATTTCCGATGGCGACATTCGGTTATCCAGCATTCCTGGCAGTACTGGCGCCTTCTCCACCGTGGGCCAGCTGACGCTGCAGGCCGATCAGGTCTATCCCACGACCCTAAGCCAATTTACTTTGCAGACTGTGGATGACACCCAGGGAACGGTCCCCACGCCTGGTTCCATCACCATCCAGTCAAATCCGGGTGGCCTCCGCAGTCGCCCGGTCCAGTCCGCGGGGGGCAAGGTGATACTCAGCGCCTCGCGCATCGATCAATCCGGTGTGCTGAAGGCGCCCTTCGGACAGATCGAGTTCAATGCCGCCGAGCGCCTGACTTTGAATAAAGACAGCCTGACCTCCGTGTCCGGCGAAGGCCAGACGGTGTTGTTCGGCCGCACCGAGAATACCGTTTGGGTGTACGGCCCCCTGGGCGCAGCGCAAAAAATTTATACCGATACCACGCAGAACGCGCCGGAGAAAAAGATTTCCCTGAAGGGTGCAGACGTCGA
>JAYUBZ010000323.1:0-3408 GCA_043740595.1 Gammaproteobacteria bacterium | reverse complement strand
CACGAGGGAACCTCTGAACAAGTGGCCAGAACGATCATGCTTCGTCCCCTCTCCCTTAGCCCCCTTCGGGGAGGCATAACCCGCAGGTCGAGGGACAGGGTGAGGGAAAAACTATGATTATCCCCCTCACCCTAACCCTCTCCCCCGAAAACCGCGGGGGAGAGGGGCTTGTTCAGAGATTCCTTAGCGCACCACCAGGGTTCCGCGATACATTTTCATCTGGCAGGTGAACTCGAATTCACCACTCTGCTCCGGCGTCACACTCACCTCCACCGGCTGGTTGAGCGGTAAATCGCGTCCGATATGAAAATCATCGAACAGCACCTTCTCGGCACAGGGGCTGGCATCCTTGCGCAGAAAACGCAGCGTCACCGCCTGACCCCTGGCCACCTCGATGCGCGCTGGCGTGTAGACACCGTTATCCACCAACACATCGATGACCTCTGACCCCTGTACCCGGCGCGCCCGCGGATGGGACAACCAGAACCACCAGACGATCAGGCCGATCAATACCAGCCCGGCGATGTTGACCCACCAGATCATGCTGTCTTCCCCCCGGACTTGAACCAGCGCAAGCGGTTGGCATTGCTCACCACCGTTACCGACGACATGGCCATGGCGGCGCCGGCGATCATGGGATTGAGCAAGGCGCTGGCGGCAATGGGTATGCCCAGGCTGTTGTAGATAAAGGCGCCAAACAGATTCTGTTTGATGTTGCGCACGGTGGCGCGGGAGATAGCAATGGCGTCGGGCACCCCGTGCAGCGAACCACGCATGAGTGTCACGTCGGCGCTTTCGATGGCCACATCGGTGCCGGTGCCGATGGCGAAGCCTACATCGGCGCGCGCCAGGGCCGGTGCGTCGTTGATACCGTCGCCCACCATGCCGACGATCTCGCCGCGCTGCTGAAGGGCCGCGATCTTTTCCGATTTGTCCCGCGGCAGCACCTCGGCAAACACCTCGTCGACCCCGGTCTGCGCGGCAACCGCTTTCGCCGTGGCGGCGTTATCGCCGGTGAGCATGACGACCCTGAGCCCGATGGCATGCAGACGCGCGATAGCGGCCACTGAGTCCGGCTTGATCGGGTCGGCCACCGAAACGACGCCCACTGGCTTGCCGTCGTAGGCCAGATACATGGGGGTTTCGGCGCGCGCCGCGAGCCGCGCAGCCTGATGCACCAGATCGCCCAACTCGATATGCCTGTCGTCCATGAGTTTACGATTACCGAAGAGGAGTATCTTACCGGCGTGCGTCGCGCGCACACCGTGTCCAGGGATGGCCTCGAACCCATCCACCGGTTGCAGCGCGACACCACGCCCCTTCGCCGCCGCGATAATGGCCTCCGCCAAGGGATGCTCCGAACCGGCCTCGATGCTGGCCGCCAGTTGCAGCAATTGTTCTTCGCTCCCTCCGGCCACCGGTATCAGCGCGGTCACTGTGGGTTGCCCGGCGGTGATGGTGCCGGTCTTGTCCAGCACGATGGTGGTGAGCCGGCCGGCCTGTTGCAAGGCCTCGCCGTTGCGGATCAGGATGCCGTATTCCGCGGCCTTGCCCACCCCCACCATGATGGAGATGGGCGTGGCCAAACCGAGGGCGCAGGGACAGGCGATGATCAGCACCGTCATGGTGGCGACCAGGGCATAACTCAGGGACGGGGGCGGACCGAAATTAAACCAACCGAGGAAGGTAACGGCCGCGATGATCAGCACCGTGGGCACAAACACGGAGGATATTTTGTCCGCGAGACGGCCGATGGCCGGCTTGGAGTTCTGCGCCTGGCGCACCATCTCGATGATACGCGCCAGGGCCGTGTCCTTGCCGATGCGCGTGGCGCTGAACAGAAAACTGCCTGACTTGTTGAGTGTTCCGCCCACCACCTCGTCGCCGACTGTTTTTTCCACCGGCATCGGTTCGCCGGTAAGCATGGACTCGTCCACGCTGGAGTGCCCATCGATGATGCGACCGTCCACGGGAATCTTTTCGCCGGGGCGCACGCGCAGTGTCTCGTGCAGGCCGACCTCGGCGATGGGGATATCCAGTTCGCGCCCGTCGCGCACGACGCGCGCGGTCTTGGGTTGCAGGCCGATCAGGCGTTTGATCGCTTCTGACGTTTTGCCGCGGGCGCGCATTTCCAAGGCCGAGCCCAGATTGATGAGCGCGATGATCACCGCGGCGGCCTCGAAATAGGCGTGCTGCGCCATGCTCGGCACCAGTCCGGGAAACAGCGTGACCGCCATGGAGTAGACCCAGGCGGAACCCGTGCCCAGGGCGATGAGGGTGTCCATGTTGGCGTTGTGGGCGCGGAAGGATTTCCACGCGCCGATAAAGAAGTGGCCACCGGAATAGATGAGCACGCCCAGGGTCGCCGCTCCCACCAGCCACCAGAAAATCTGGCCGGCAGCGAGGGTCGGCAACCAGCCCAGGGGTTCGGCCAGCATCAGTGGCAAACCAACGACCGCCGCCACAGCGGTCTTGCGCAGCAATCGCCGATAGTGCGCCATCTCCGCAGCTTCTTTCTCGGTTTCGTCCTCGGCGCTGCGCAGCTCGGCCGCCTCGTAACCGGCCTTGCTCACTGCCGTCACCAGTGTGTCGGCAGTCACCGCACCCTTGACGGTAGCGGTATGCTCGGCAAAATTGACACTCGCGTCCTGCACCCCCGGCACCGCCTTAAGGGCCGCCTCCACTGTCGATACACACCCGGCGCAGCTCATGCCGCCGATGGATAGGCGATATACCTGCGAGAGATCCGTCATCGAGAATGCCCCCTTCAATTTCAACGAGGAATTCATCTTACCACTACTGGCGACGGAAGGAATTCCTCTGTGATGGGAGAGCATGCGAACAGCCACTCGCCGGCTTTGATGCCGGCTTGCTATGGCTGTGTATCGAGTTGCACCGCGGGTGCCTACCCCAAGGCATGATCGGCAGCAAGATTCAGCTCAATACTATCGATTACGATGACAGGGCTATCGACCGTGGGCGCCTGCGTCCATTGCGAATAACAGGCGTCGCCGCAAAAGTAATAAACATAATCCTGGCCTTCGCTACTTCGCCCCACGGAATGTGGAATCTCCCTCAAACATACTTCACAGGCAAGGGTCGTAACGCTGATGTTTGCTTTTTGCATGGTCACCTCCAGAGCGTATGCTCGAGCAATCTTTACTGGTATAGGAGCCAGCGTATTGCATGCAGATTATATTGAATATTAACCTTTCGGCCCTGAAAGAGACAGATAATTCAATTGATCTTTCATAGGCGGAAAATCTTGCCCCGGGTCAATATTATGGCTCTTAGAGGCAGGGCACTGCGCGTTAATTATGGCTCTTAGGCAGGGCACTGCACGCTGATTATGGCTCTTAGGCAGGGCACTGCACGCTGATTATGGCTCTTAGGCAGGGCACTGCACGC
>JAYUBZ010000322.1:0-7924 GCA_043740595.1 Gammaproteobacteria bacterium | reverse complement strand
GGGGCGCCACCGCCTATGTCACCCTGGAGCCCTGCTGCCATCAGGGGCGCACGCCGCCCTGTAGCGTTGCGCTGATCCAGGCAGGTATCGCGCGGGTGGTGGCGGCCATGAGCGATCCCAATCCACGGGTCGCCGGCCGGGGTGTTGCGGACCTGACCGCCGCTGGCCTGCGCGTCGAGAGCGGCCTGATGCAATCCCAGGCGGAGGCGTTAAACCCGGGGTTCATCAGCCGTATGCGCCGCCATCGACCGTATGTGCGCGTCAAGCTCGCCGCCAGTCTGGATGGCCGCACCGCCCTCGCCGATGGCGTAAGCCAGTGGATCAGCGGCGAGGCGGCGCGCGCCGACGTGCAAGGCCTGCGCGCACGCAGCTCTGCCATCCTGACGGGAATCGGAACGGTGCTCGCCGACGACCCATCGTTAAATGTGCGCGCCGTCGACATCGGCCGCCAACCCTTGCGGGTGGTGGTGGATAGCGATCTGCGCATGCCCGCCACGGCGAAAATGCTCAACCTGCCGGGCGCCACCCTCATAGTCGCTGCGCGGGAAAATGCCGCGGCTGCCAGCCGCCTGGCGAAGGCCGGCGCCGATGTGCTTTTTCTACCTGGCGACACAGGCCGCGTCGACCTTGCAGCCCTTATGCAGCACCTGGCGACGCGGGAGATCAACGAGTTGATGGTAGAGGCCGGCGCAGGACTATGCGGCGCACTACTCGCGGCGCAGCTTGTGGACGAAATCGTTATTTACTACGCGCCACACATCCTCGGCAGTGGCGCGCAGGGCATGTTTGTCCTGCCCGAGATGAAAAATATGCAGCAGCGACTGGCTCTAAAGATCCAGGATGTGCGCGCCGTCGGAGATGATTGGCGCGTGACCGCGCGCGTGGCGGCCGCCCCATGACGGTTTTCATTGACAACCCGCAAGCGGACTGAGCGCACCCATGTTCACAGGCATCATCCAGGCAGTCGGACGTATCGCGGCGCTCGAGCCCAGGGGGGCCGATATGCGCTTGTATGTGCATAGCGGCAAACTCGACCTGACCGACGTTGCCCTGGGGGACAGCATCGCCGTGAGTGGCGTCTGTCTGACGGCGGTGGAGCTTCCAGGGGATGGGTTCTGGGCGGATGTCTCCAACGAAACCCTGCAGCGCACGGTACTGGGCGCTGTCGTGCCCGGCAGCAAGGTGAACCTGGAAAAGGCGCTGACGCCTGCGTCGCGCCTGGGTGGACACTTGGTCAGCGGCCACGTGGACGGGGTGGGGGTGGTGCGCGAGCGCCGCGACGACGGACGCTCGGTGCGTTTTCGTCTCCAGGCCCCGGACGAACTGGCACGCTATATCGCTGAAAAAGGCTCGATCTGTATGGACGGCGTCAGCCTGACGGTGAATGCTGTACACGGCGCGCAGTTCGATATCAACATTGTGCCGCATACGTTACAAGAAACCACCCTGGAGGCGTATAGCGTGACGCGGCGTGTGAATCTGGAGGTGGACCTGATTGCGCGTTACCTGGAGCGTTTGCTGCTGGGCGGGCAGGCGGCGTCGGCCGTCGGGGGGAGTCGCATCAGCCCGCAGTTTCTGGCGGAACACGGATTCTTGAAAAAATAGGTGAGGTTACCGCAACCGGCCACGCCGCGATCGCGGCGTGGTATCAGCCGCCCCAGGCCTTGCGTAGGGCGTCGTATTTCTTGTTTTCCACCGGTTTCTTTTCGGCAGTTGCCGCGGCACGATCAGCAGACGGCGTGCTGTTGCGCGCGTTATGCCGGGGCCTGGCAGGGGTGGGGCGAGTGGCTGGCGCGACGATGGGAGCGCTGCGTGTCACCGTTGCCTCCGCGATGGGTCGTGTCGTAGCGGGCTGTTCAAGCGTCGGGTTAGCCGCAGGCAAGACCAAGGGTGGTAGCGAGTCGAACCCGTTGGTGAGCGGTGGAATGTTCATACCTGTTGTTGTCTCAGGCAGGGAGACCAATGGCTGCGGTTTTTTTGCCAGGTAATAGCCTATCGTCAGCGCCACCGCGGCAACGGACAACAAACTGGCCACAGCGCCTAACACATAGCGTGAACGATAGGCGAACAGACGGCTTAACAGGGAAGGCCCACGTGCCTCGGAAGAATGGAGGGACGGCAACACATCGACCCGTGCAATGCGCGGTGAGGTATGGGATGACAGTACCGCACGATCCTTGTCCTTGCGCATGGTTTTGAGGCGCCGATAGGCCTTGACGTGTTGCATGCCGACCTTGATAAGTGCGCTGCGGAATTCAAGGGCATTTTGGTAGCGTTCCTCCGGGTCCTTCTCGATCGCCTTGAGGATGACCGCTTCCAGTTCCTTGGGAATGTCAGGCTGGATCGATGTCGGCAGTGGCGGCGTTGTGTGCAGATGGGCATCCATGTATTCGTAGTCGGTTTTCTTCTCAAACGGCAGTTGACCAGCGACCGCTTCGTACAGGGTGATGCCCAGGGTGTAGATGTCCGAGCGGAAATCGGAATCCTTGCCGGAGATCTGCTCGGGTGAAATGTACATCAGCGTGCCGATCATCGAGCCGGTCTGGGTCAGCTCCTTATTATCGAGTATCTTGGCCACGCCGAAGTCCATGAGTTTGATCTCATGGCCGTTGGTGATGAAGATGTTGCTCGGCTTGAGGTCGCGGTGCACGATGCCCATGCGGTGGGCGCGCTCGACACCGATCAAGGCCTGTTCGAATACCCACACGCTGGTGCCGACAGACAGGCGACCGGTATTGTGGATACGCTGTGCCAGGGTCTGGCCTTCCACATATTCCATGACCAGCACCAGACTGCCGGAGACTTCGAACATGGAATGCAGGGTGACGATGTTGGGACCGTTCAGACGCGCCTGGGCCTGGGCCTCGACGCGGAAGCGCTGGAGGAATTCCTGATTGCGGAACAGGTGCGGGGATAAAACCTTGAGCGCGACCGTGCGGTCGAGGGTGGTGTCGTGGGCCTTGTAGACTTCGCCCATGCCGCCTTCGCCGATTTTGCTGATGATGAGGTAATGCCCCAGGGTGCTGCCGGGTTCGATCGCATCCAGAGTCTGGGCCGCACCGGACTGGTCTAAGGAATTGCTGGTGGGCGTAACGATCGCGGTCTTGGTTAAGTCCGCGGGTTCTTCCACCGGCGGTTTATCGGCGCCACCGCGTAGTAAACGTAGATCTGGCATGCTTGGATCACCCCAGGGGTAATTCTTTGTTGATTAGCTTGCACTTATTTTACTCTACTTTCTCCCAGATGCAGAATTTTGACCCCTCCAGCCAGGATGGAAGGAAGGGGGTGTCGGATAAACGGGGGGGATGCCGCTCGCAGACCGCGGACGGTCCCCGCGGCGGTGGCGCTATTCTGCCGCTTTGGCATGGCGGTGACGGGTCTGACGACAGGGTTCAGCGGGGGGTAATAGCGAAGGAGGCCTCTGCGGCGCTCAGAAGTTGAGTTCGTTTATCCCCTTTGTGTTCCAGGCTCAGTCGCGAAACGATGCGGTAGTGCCCCGCCGGCGCCTTGCGCGGAATGGGCAGTGGGACGATGGCCGTGTACTGTCCGCTCCTGCCGAATTGGCTGGTGAGGTCTTCGGAGAGGGAAGTGATCAATGTGCCGTCTTCTGCATAAAACTCGCGCGTTTCTTTGATCACGATATTGTTGTCGGTGCCACGCAACAGGGTGATTTCTTTGATGATGGACAGGGTCGTGCAGGGTTCGATGCGCTCGACGTTAAAGGCGACTGTATAGCGTGTTGCCTTGACGGGTGTTCCTCGGGGTAGCTGGGCATTGCCGTCGGGCGGTGCGGTATACCGGTAATGCGTAGCGAGATCGGATGACTGTGCACGGGACTCCTGCAAGGTACAGGCATAGTCGGACAGGCCGGCGCACCCGGATAGCCAGGACAAACATGTGCCCAGTACGATGATGCGCAGCAGGTGAGCAGCTGTTTTTAGTTGCCGCAGGATCATTTTTTCTCTCTCCAGGCGAAAATCGAACGCCAATGCCGCTTAATGTACATGGATGGCGCCTGCCTGTCAGCCTTTCCCCCAGGCCTTTTTAAGCACATCGTATTGTTTCGGCGATGGCTTGGCTTTTTTCTCCTGCACCGGTGCACTGCCATGGGCAGTTGAATGCGGTGGTTTTTTTTGCGCCGGTCTTTGCCGTGCCGGTTTTTGTTTTGGTTGGAGCACGGGTTGCAGTGAGGCGGGCTGGGTCGCGGGGACGGTGTGTTTGCCGCCGGTGGGGGCCTGGGCCTGGGTGGGAAACAGATCGAGGGAGAAGAGCAGTCCGGCGACGATGGCGATCAGCGAGATATCGAAACCCAGGCCCATGAAGCGGCGCGATTTCTTGCCGCGACGATCGAAGACGGACAGGCGTAGCGCGCTGGGCAGCAAGTTGTGGCTGCCGGGTGACGTAGCCTGGAATAAGAGCGCGGCACCGGCTCGGGTTTGTTTCCGCAGGGCGGCGCGGAATTCATGCGCGCTCTGATAGCGTTTGTTCGGGTCCTTCTCGATCGCCTTGAGGATGACGTTTTCCAGACGTTTCGGCACCTCGCGCCGCAGGGTGCGCGGCTTGGGCGGTTTTTCCAGGATGTGCGCATGCATCAGTCCGTAATCGGATTTGCGCTCGAAAGGCAGGCGCCCGGTGACGGCCTCAAACAGGCTGATGCCCAGGGTGTAGATATCCGAACGGAAGTCCGCCGCCTTGCCATTGATCTGTTCCGGCGGGATGTAGAGCAGGGTGCCGAGCATGGAGCCGGCGGATGTGTGTTCCTGGTTGCCGAGGATGTGGGCAACGCCGAAATCCATAATCTTGATTTCGTTCTGGGAGGTGATGAAAATGTTCGCCGGCTTCAGGTCGCGGTGCACGATGCCCATCTGGTGGGCGCTTTCCACGCCTTGCAGCGCCAGGTCGAAGACGCTCAGTGCCTCTTCCACCGATAACGGTCCGCGCTTGATCCGCTGGTCCAGGGTGATGCCTTCCACATACTCCATCACCAGCATCAGCCCCGCCGGCATTTCCGCCAGGGTGTAGAGGGTGACGACGTTGGGGGAATTCAGGCGCGCCTGGGCCTGGGCCTCGGTGCGGAAGCGATGCAGAAACTCGCGGTTGCGCAGCAGGCGCGGCGGCAACACTTTCAGGGCGACGGCGCGGTTGAGCAGGGTGTCGTAGGCCTTGTAGACCACACCCATGCCACCTTCCCCCAGCACGCTGTCAATACGATAGCTGCCCAGGGTGACGCCGGGTACGATGCAGGCAATCGCATCGTCGCCGTCTTGCGCCGCGTCGATGACGCGCGAGGCGGCATATTCCGGCAGCGATAGCGTATCGGGCAGGTCGTGCAGGTTGCGGATGGTCACGGTACGTCGTTCTCCGGGGTATTGCGATCACGTGTGCCACGCCGTGGCGGTGAGACGGGGGAAGAGGTCCCTATTTCCCCCTTATGTGCTCAAATATAGACTATATTCCCGCGTCGCCGCGCGCATGGGCGGATATCCGGCAGGGCCGGGCCAGATAAGTGGGTGCACCCCCGTCTTGTTATGCCGGCGCGTGGGGCTGAATTCTGCGTTATAGTGCGGAATTCCAAGAGAAAATGAGTGATAATCGAGACTTTGGGTGCCCGGCATGCCGATTAGTCCTACCACTGAAATTCTTGCTGAACTAAAGCGCGGTCGCATGGTGATCATCATGGACGACGAGGATCGCGAGAACGAGGGTGACCTGCTCATGGCCGCGCAACACGTGCGGACGGAGGACGTCAACTTCATGGCGCGCCACGGGCGTGGCCTGATCTGCCTGACCCTGACCCAGGATCGTTGCCGTCAGCTGCAACTCCCCTTGATGGTGAACGAAAACAACTCCCCGCACACGACCAACTTCACCGTCTCCATCGAGGCGGCGCAGGGGGTCACCACCGGCATCTCGGCGGCCGACCGCGCCACCACGGTACGCGCCGCCGTCAAGCCCGGGGCCGGACCGCACGACGTGGTGCAGCCCGGCCACATCTTTCCCTTGATGGCCCAGCGTGGTGGGGTGCTGGCGCGCGCCGGCCACACCGAGGCGGGTATCGACCTGCCGCGCCTGGCGGGGCTGGAGCCGGCCAGCGTGATCTGCGAAATCCTTAACGAGGACGGCAGCATGGCGCGCCTGCCCGAGATCGACGTGTTTGCGCGTGAGCATAAGCTCAAGATCGGCACCATCGCCGACCTGATCCGCTACCGCATGGAGAACGAATCCACGGTACAGCGCGTGGCCGAGTGCCACATGCCGACGGAGTTCGGTGATTTCCGGGTGGTGGCCTACCACGACGATATCGGCGAGGCGGCGCATCTGGCCCTGGTGCGTGGCGAGCTGACGCGCGATCAACCGACGGTGGTGCGTGTGCATGTCCAGGCCAGCCTGCTGGACCTGTTCAGCGGCATGCATCGCGGTAGCTCGTGGACCTTGCGCGCGGCGCTGGAGCGGGTCGCGCGGGAGGGCAAGGGCGTGGTGGTGATCCTGCACCAGGAGGAATCGGCGGCGGATCTGCTGAAACGCGTGCAGCATTTTCATCTGCAGGAACAAGGCTTAGAATTACCCGCCAAGCGCATCCAGCAGGCGCTGCGCACCTATGGCCTGGGCAGCCAGATACTGGCTGACCTCGGTGTGGGCAAGATGCGTGTATTGAGCAATCCGGTGAAGGCCCCGGGCATGTCCGGGTTCGGATTGGAGATCGTGGAATACATCAGCCCGGATGCAACCGATCAACCGCTGGTGCGCGTGGTCAGCAAAGAAAGTGCCGGCGGCAGCGCCCGCTAACAGCAATCAAATCCAGAGAAGAACCACATGCCAGAAGTAAAGAACATTGACGGGGAATTGGTGGTGCGGGGCGCACGTTTCGGTATCGTGTTGGGCCGCTTCAACGGCTTCATCGGCGAACGCCTGTTGGAGGGCGCGCTCGACACCCTGGTACGCCACGGCGCCGACCTGTCGCAAATCGATGTGGTGCGTGTACCCGGCGCCTACGAGATTCCCCTCACCGCCAAGCTCATGGCCGCGAGCAAAAAGTACGATGCGCTCATCGCCCTGGGTGCGGTGATACGCGGCGCCACGCCGCACTTCGACTATGTGGCGGGTGAGTCCTCCAAGGGCCTGGCCCAGGTGATGATGCAGTTTGACCTACCCGTGGCCTTCGGTGTGTTGACCGTGGACAGCATCGAACAGGCCATCGAGCGCGCCGGTACCAAGGCGGGCAACAAGGGCGTCGATGCCGCCCTGTCGGCCATCGAAATGGTCAACCTGCTGAAGAAGTTGAGGGCCTGAGGTGGCCACGGCCAAAACCAGCCGCCGCCGCGCACGCCAGGCCGCTGTCCAGGCCCTGTATCAATGGCAGTTGACGGAACAGCCGCCGGAGCAGATCGAAAGTCATTTCATCAGCGACCACGAGCTGAACGGCGTGGATATCGATTATTTTCATCACCTGGTGCTGGAAATCCCCCTGCATCAGCACGAGTTGGACGACCACCTGCTGCCCTATCTCGAGCGCACCATCAATGAAGTCGATCCGGTGGAGCGCGCCATCCTGCGCATCGGCGTGTTCGAGTTCGAGTTTCATCCGGAGATACCTTATAAGGTGGTACTCAACGAAGCGGTGGAGCTGGCCAAGACCTTTGGCGCCGAACACGGACATAAATTCGTCAATGGCGTGTTGGATAAAGTGGCCGCCAAGTTGCGCGCGGCGGAAATGAAATCCCGCGTTACTTAAAATAATATGGGGAGTGCGGCGGCTCGCCGCCGCTTTCGCCAAAGTGGGAGCTTGCTCCCGCACTTCAAAAAAAGGGTTGATGCACAGAAATGTCTGCGAGTTGACCTCTCTGTGTTATGACGAGAACCCGTAGTTTGTAGGGTGGCATCGCCCACCAGCGGAAGTTAACCGACGCCCCGTCTGGTGGGCGAT
>JAYUBZ010000321.1:0-12525 GCA_043740595.1 Gammaproteobacteria bacterium | reverse complement strand
TTGTGAATATCGGCGGCATCGCCAATATCACCTATCTACCGAAAGCGCTGTCCATGCCCATCATCGGTTTCGATACCGGCCCAGGCAACACCTTGCTCGATCAGTGGGTAGAAAAACACCAGGGAAACCAGTATGACCGCGACGGCGAGTGGGCCGCCGCTGGCAACGTTAATGCGCGATTGCTGACCAGTCTGTTAAACGATCCTTACTTCGCCGAGACCCCGCCCAAAAGTACGGGCCGCGAACACTTCAACCTGGCCTGGCTGGACCAGCATCTGCGCGCCATGGATCACCTGACTGCTGTTGATGTGCAGTCTAGCCTGGCCGAGCTCACGGTCAGCGCCATTACTCAAGCCATCCAGGGTCTGGGAGAGGTGGACGAGATCTATGTCTGTGGCGGTGGAGCGCACAATCGTCATCTGATGCGAAGACTCCAGCAGCAACTCCATCCTGTGCCAGTTACGGACACCACGTCGTTAGGCCTGCCTCCGGATTGGGTAGAGGCGGCGGCCTTTGCCTGGCTGGCACACCAAACCCTGGAAGGTCAACCGGGAAATCTACCCAGCGTGACCGGCGCCAGTCGTGCGGTGATCCTGGGCGGTATTTATAAAAGCTAAGAACAAGGGATAGGCAAAACTAAATCGCGAAAATAAAAAAAGGGGGGTCTTTCGACCCCCCTCTGCAGCGTGCATGAATCTGTCGTTAGGCCGAGAACGATGACCCGCAACCACAGGTGGTCTTGGCGTTCGGATTTTTGATGACGAACTGTGCGCCATCCAGGCCTTCCTGGTAATCGATCTCAGCGCCCATCAAATACTGGAAGCTCATGGGGTCGATCAGCAGGGTTACATTGTTCTTGACCACCTTGGTGTCACCCTCGGCTACCTGCTCGTCGAAGGTGAACCCGTATTGAAACCCAGAGCAACCACCTCCCGATACGAATACACGCAGCATCAAGGCCGGATTCTTTTCTTCCTCGATCAAGTCCTGCACTTTCTTGGCAGCACTATCGGTGAAATTCAGCGGAACGGGCATGTCGGTCATGGCAGCAGTCATTTAAGCCTCCAATAAAAATATCTTGCGAAGTTACCCATCATACAGCAGGTCATGCCGCATTATCCCAATACTTGACATGAATGGTCAACCACATTCTTAGGTAGTAGGTAAGTTCATATTTTGAATCAATTAGTTAATCAGAATCGCGCTTAGCCGACCCGGCATCGGCCTGCTTCAAATGGGTGACGACACCCCCTTTTCCGGCTTCGCGTGTCAGAGCACCATTGATGGCCGCGCCCGCGGCGATTTCGATGACTTTATAACTGACATCACCGGTGATCTCGCCCTTGTTCTGCAGCTCGATCCGCTCGGTCGCCCGCACGTTTCCGTCGATCCGCCCATTAACAATGATGTGAGGAACCGTCACATTCCCAGTCACTTCGGCATGCTCGCTCAGCACTAACATACTGTTGCCATCGCCCTGCGCCACAATGTTGCCCCGGATCTTGCCATCGATGCGCAGACCCCCGGTAAACTGAATATCTCCCTTGATCTCAGTTTTGGAACCGATAAGGGTATCGATGGTGTTACAAGGCTTCTCGTTCGATTTCTTGGCCAGCGTATCTAACATGATTAAGGTCTCCAAAATATTAAGGGTGGCTACCCGGCCTTAAGACCCCATGTTTTACCAGCCTGAGGCGCCCCAACACCAGTATAGTACTTCCCAGCCGATTCTATAGCTGCGGCCAGGTGTAGAGCTGGTCAATAGTCTGGGCATCATTACCGGTGGTCGTCACGCTGACCTTTATCCGCAACGGCTTGAAATTGGCAGGCAATTTAAGCACACCCTCGACATCCTGGAAATATTTGAAATTCAGACTGATCACCTTTTCCGCAGCGGTTGGATAGGCCAGCACGACTTCCGCCCCTGCCTGCATGCCGGAAACATCGAACTTGGCGCGACCGTAGATCTGTCGATCGTGTTTGAGGGCCTGGATCAATACCAGCTTATAACGATATTCGTTCTTGCTCAGGTCAGCCCCCTGACGCTCGATGTGCAAATTCTGAATCTGAAGACCACTCACCTTGTTCGCGGGAGAAATGATATTGCGGTAGAAGGTCAGCTCTTCGCGCAACTTGACGATCTCTTTGGCGGAATCCTTGAGCGACTGATCCAGGTCCTGGTAGGCAGTCTGGTCCATCTGCAGGGCGCGTTGCGCGCGGGCGAGGGCCTCGCGTAGTTCCAGATTCTCATCCTTCAAACGACTCAAGTCACCCTTGAGCCCGACCTGGCGTTCTTGGGCGGACATTTTGTCAAAACCCGCCATGCTGAGTCCATGGTTATAGATAGCGCCACTGCCGACGATCAACGCCACGGCAATGAGGCCAGCAAGGAAGAGTTTAACCCGAGGGGAATAACGCCGCTTAACCACCAGCTCGGCGGTTTTGTTTCTTAATTGCAGAAATCGACGAAACCTACCGCTCACTCAGCAACCCCACGCGTAACGTGCCGGACACCCGATGCGGGCGATTATAACGGCATGCGTCTATAGCACAACCGCAAAACGATAATCGGCCAAAATCAGGGCAGCAAGGCCGGCTGTGACAGCCCGGCGGTTTCCGCCAGGCCAAACAGAATATTCATATTCTGCACGGCCTGTCCGGCGGCGCCCTTGACCAGATTGTCGATGACCGACAACACCACCACGATATTACCGCCCTGGGGCCGGTGGACCGCGATGCGGCATACGTTGGAGGCACGCACCGAACGCGTCTCCGGGTGGCTGCCCGCGGGCATAACATCGACAAAGGGCTCGCTGGCATAACGCCGCTCGTACAGCGACTGGAGATCAGTGCCTGGGTCGTTGAGGCGCGCATACAGCGTGGCATGCATGCCACGGATCATGGGCGTCAGGTGCGGCACGAAGGTCAGCCCTACCGGCGTACCGGTGATGCGTTGCATCTCCTGGCGGATCTCGGGCAGGTGCCGGTGACCGGGCACGCCATAGGCCTTGAAGCTGTCGGCGGCTTCGGAGAACAGGGTGTGGACCTCGGCCTTGCGCCCGGCCCCGCTCACGCCGGACTTGGCATCGGCAATGAGGGAGTCCGTATCGACGAGCTTTTGTTCGATCAGCGGCAGGAAACCGAGCTGCACCGCCGTGGGGTAGCAGCCGGGATTGGCGATGATGCGCGCATGTTTGATTGTTTCCCGATTCACTTCCGTCAGGCCGTAGACTGCCTCTTCCAGCAAGTCGGGACAGGCATGGGGCATGCCATACCACTGCTGCCACAGAGCGGGGTTGTTCAGGCGAAAATCAGCGGCGAGGTCGATCAATTTTACGCCGGCATTAACCAAGGCGCGTGCGTGCTGCATGGCAACGCCATTGGGCGTGGCCGAGAACACGACGTCGCAGGTAGCCAGGTGTTTTTCATCCGGCTCGCTGAAGGCGAGGTCCACGTGGCCGCGCAGGTTGGGAAACATGTCCTGCACCTTCTTGCCCGCCTCGCCACGGGAGGTGATGACCTTGAGTTGCACTTGTGGATGCATCACCAGCAGTCGCAGCAGCTCAACGCCCGTATACCCGGTACCACCGATAATGCCGACCTTGATCATGTTTTCATGTGCGGGAAAATGGTAATGTTTGCATAGTATCAGAAGGCATACGGCTGTACACGTGCCCCGACCCCGCGCGTCTAGCCATCACCAAGACCTCAAAGACATGTCCGAACACGTCACCCTTAATGCCCTCAATACTTTTCACTGTCTCGCCGGCGATTGCCCGGACAGCTGCTGCGTGGCGGCCTGGGACATCGACGTCGAGGCCGACACTTATGAGATGTGGCGCGCCTTGCCCGACGGCACGCTCCGGGACACCTTGTTGGCTAATACACTAACCAAGGAACGCCGCGGCAAAACAATCAGGGTGCTCGCCAAGGACGTAGCAGGAAAGTGCCAGCATTTCACCCATGAAGGATTGTGTGCTGTCCAGGCGCAGCTCGGTGCCGATTATCTGCCCCACACCTGCCAGGACTATCCACGCCTACGGGGCGGGACCGCTCGAATGCGGCTGTCGAGCGCTGCACTTTCGTGTCCGGAAATCGCGCGCCTTGTACTGTTCGGTGACGGCAATCAGCCTACGCCATTCTCGACCGAACCAAGGGAAGCAAACGGGCTGAGCCCAGGCCTCGACGCCGAGGGTCGCATCACTGGCCATCTTCAGCGGCTCACCGAGCGTGTGCTCGGCGAGCGGAAATTCCCGCTTAACGTCAAGATCTACTACCTCGGTAAAACCTTGGTTACCCTGGCGTCGCAGTCTAGGGAGGGCCGCCTCGACGATCGCGCCCTCGCGCAGATATTCGACACCTGCCGCACTGATCTGTTCGACCTCAATCTCGCGATCAAGACCCGGCGCATCCGCCCCCAGGACAACACTGCGGGATCGTTCTGGGAAGCAATCTATGCTCTCGGCAAGAACCGTCATCTCTTCGACGACAGCGAACAGCGGGATGACGCGCTAATAAGCGCCTTCGACGCCGACGGTCGGGATAAGTCGCAACGTTTCGCCGAAATCCACCGACAGGTGGAGCGCTATCGTGATGCTGCGCGTCCGCACATCCGCACACACCTGGACGCGGCGTTCACCAACTATCTGCGTGCCAGTTTCATGAACAATGGCTTCCCGTGGAATCCGCTGGCTGGCAATTACATCGCCACCTTCATCAATTGCATCATTCCGTTTGCGCTCATCCAACTGCGACTGTGGATAACCGCGCATGGCCAGGGCGTGCTCACGCAGGATGCGGTGCGTGATGTGGTGTACAAGACCGAACGCGGCCTTAGCCACAATATGCTGCTCTATGATCACCTGGAGGCTAACGGCGAGATGCTGCAGCTGGATCGATATCTGGACTGCCTGGTCGACATCTACTGATACAAGGGGTCTACGCCACGGCGGGCATCCCCGCATAAAAAAACGGGGCCCGAAGGCCCCGTTCATAACTTCCTGATCCAATCGTGGATTAGAAGTCTTTACGCAGACCGACAGTGATGACCTTCTCGTCACGCGGATCGAGGGTTACACCAGCCTGTTGCAGCTTGGTACCACGGTAGCCGCCAAAGGCGCGGAAGGTTTTGGACATCTTGTAGATACCTCCCAGCACCAAATAGCTGCCCTTCTCATCACCCGACGTGCCGCCATCGGTCTTCATCTGACCGAACTGCGGGACCAGGCTGAAGTTACCGAGCGTCAGGGTATAGGACAGGAAGAGGTAATCCGCCTTCGCGCCGTACTTGGCATACTGCGCCGTGGTGCTGTTGTCGACGTTGGCCTTCTCGTACTGGAACGCGATATTATGCATGCCGCTGATCTTGAACTCACCACCGAGCTTGAACGCCTTGGGCTCGCCAAAGCCGCTCGCCGGGGCCGTGTTGTTCAAGCGGCTGTAACCGACAAATACCTTGGCGGGACCACCCTTCCACGAGACCACCGCGGAGAGATCGCCACCGGTCTGGACGCCCTGGCTCGCACTGGTGGAATCCGCGCCCGTGTCGTCAGCGCCCACATAGGCATCGATCATCACACCCGCCAATGAAGGCGAGGTATAGAAGATACCGTTGTTGACGAAGCTGTTGTGCCCATTCAGTACCCCGTAGCCGTCCTTGTTGCCCGACATACCAAAATTGTTGCGGGCTTCCAGGGTGGTGGTTATGAAAGGATCGAGGGCCACGCCGGACTGTTTGTAAGGGCTGCCGGAACGACCGAGACGCAGCGTACCGAAACCACCGCCCAGACCCACGTAGGAATCACGCGCGCCGAACACACTGGTGCCGCCGCCTGTGGCGCCGTCGACGTTATCCGCCGTATCCAGATTCCACTCGAACTTGGCCAGGCCCTTCATGCTGCCGCCCAGGTCCTCGTCGGCGCTGACGCCGAGACGTCCACGCTTGTTGTCAGACATCAGGGTCTTGGTCGTCTTTGGCTGGACCGAGCCACTGTTGAAGCTGATCGCGCCGGTACCGTCGTTCTTAACGTTCGCGATTTCAATTTGGGCCGCGCCGTACACCTTAACGTCCGCTTGGGCGGCCGTCATGGGAGCGGCAATGGCGGCGCCGATAGCCAGGGTTAAGAGTTTCTTATTCATTTACTTCCTCCTGATTGAGGGTTGTTGTATGTAGCAGTTCGGGTGCGTACCTCTACACCAGCGTTGCTTGTATAACATGCGGTTTGCGGGTGTGCAACAAGTTTTAGCTAATACACCACAACGATGGAATTGTGTTGCATAAACACAACAATGGGTATTCGGTGCGTTTTTTTGTGGCCAAACTGAAAGAGCAGTAGTACTGGCGCAAGGCGGAAGCCGAGGATTAACGCTCAAGGTAATCTTGGCGATCCTGTTCGATCACTGAATTTTTAAAGTGTCAGCAGAAATATCTGTGGCCTTACGCCAGACATCTGATAAAGATATCTGAAAAACAAAAAACCCGCCTGCAGGCGGGTTTTTATAATTTGGCTGGGGGACTAGGATTCGAACCTAGGTTGGCGGAGTCAGAGTCCGCAGTCCTACCACTAGACGATCCCCCAATGGGAACGGGATTTTAACAGAGAACCCGGGCAACGGAACCCCTGTTAACACAGAACATCGGGCGGTACAGACCCAACCCGGCGGCGAACAAAAAGGCCGCCCGCAGGCGGCCTTCAGCAAAACAGAACGGATAACGCTTAACGCTTGGAGAATTGCGGACGCTTGCGCGCCTTATGCAGACCCACTTTCTTGCGTTCCACTTCACGCGCATCGCGGGTGACATACCCGGCCTTGCGCAGGGCGGGACGCAGGCTTTCGTCGTAGTCCATCAGGGCGCGGGTGATACCGTGACGGATGGCACCGGCCTGGCCACTGGGGCCACCGCCGGCGACATTGACGCTGACGTCGAAGCGGTCGGTCATGTCCAGGGTCACGAAGGGCTGGCGCACCAGCATGCGCGCCGTCTCGCGGCCGAAATATTCGTCCAGCGTGCGGTTATTGATGGTGATGACACCCTTGCCACGCGTCAGGCGGACACGTGCAGTGGCGGTCTTGCGTCGACCGGTGCCGTAGGGGATCTGCTCTGCCATATCGTTTCCTGTATGTCTTAGTGAGTGATGGTCTGATGCCGAGGGTCTCGGTGTCAGAGGTTGAGCACCTTGGGCTGCTGCGCCTGGTGCTGGTGTTCGGTGCCGGCATAGACCTTGAGCTTGCGCAGCATATCGCGACCCAAGGGGCCTTTCGGCAGCATGCCGCGTACCGCGATTTCGAGGATGCGCTCCGGGGCGCGGGCACGCATTTCCTGCAGGGTGAGGGTCTTCAAGCCACTCTGGTAGCCGCTGTAGGTGTGATACAGCTTGTCGGTTTCTTTTTTGCCGGTCACCGCGACTTTCTCGGCGTTGATCACCACGATGTAGTCACCGGTATCCACGTGTGGGGTGAATTCCGCTTTGTGCTTGCCACGCAGGCGCCGCGCGATCTCGGTGGCCAACCGGCCCAGGACCTTGTTCGAAGCATCCACAACAAACCAATCGCGTTTGACGGTTTCCGACTTGGCCGAATAAGTTGTCATGTCATTGATCTCGAAAATACTGTCTGAAAAGAGCCGGGCATAATACAAGACCCGTCCGAGCCTGGCAAGCGGGCCAAGGCGTGTATTGCATAATTGATGGACTGCCGAACAGGGTGCTGCAGGCTGCGGGGGAAACTGGCAAAAAAAAGGGCGTGGCAAAAGCCACGCCCGAACCACCACTAGGAGGATGGAGGAGCCCTACTCGCCGTCGACCTGTGGGCCGACGGGGAAATTCGTTACTGTGCCCTAAACTCATGCAAGGATCGCACCAGAATGCAGACTCTGTAGTGCTTCATCTCGCTACATCTGAATATAATTATCCTCTAATATTCATAATACTGTCAACTTAAATTATCCGTCCAAGTGTCCATGCCCCGGCCTGACCAGCAGAAAACCTGGCAAGTAACTGTAATTTAATAATAAACCACTGGTCATGCCCAGGCGGCGCAAGATGCAGTAGATGCAGTATTTCTGTTCGGGTAACAATCCGCCGCCAATCGGGCCGACCGCTATCAGAGGACCAAGGCGTAATAGTAAGCAGGAAGGCGACAGAAAATAGGCGGAGGAATGACCCTATGCGTCAGCATCGCGTACATGGCAGATCATTATCGGAGGAACACGACCCGCTGGGGTCTGAGGAAGGCAGCCGGTATCAGTCCGACAGGCTCAAATAAAGTTGCGCCAGTTAAGTATGCTGTCCTGGGGCAGGTATCAGAGACGACCTCACCCTCGGGCATTCGACCTTAAGAAAAACGAAACATGCACCACTCGGGTAACGAGGCCTGATCTCCGCCACTGACTCAGTCGGATCAGATTTTGAGTCGTTCCACAATGCGCCCATGAACCAGGTGGATATCGATGATCTCATCAACGTCCTCCTGATCCACATAGGTATACCAAGTCCCTTCAGGGTAAATCACCATCACCGGGCCTTCGCCGCAGCGGTCCATACAACCGGCATTGTTGATGCGCACACCGCCCTTCACTGACAGGCCCAATTGCTTGATACGCTGCTTGGCGTAATCGCGCAGGCCGACCGAGCCCTTGTCAGCGCAGCAAGGCTCTCCATTGTCCCGTTGGTTGATGCAGAAAAACACATGGTAGCGGTAATAGGGTTCTGTCATGAGTATTGATGCCTGGACATCGATTATTGAGTAGCGGCGCGCGAGCCGGCGTATAGTGTACACACCTTCATCATGCGTCTCACAATTTTCATTACGCCATCCGCCCTTGTCCACAGAGAGAAAAATCGCAGCATTTCCACTCGCCCAAGCGGACCGCTGCGTGATGTGCGGGCTGTGTCTGCCGCACTGTCCGACCTACCGCAAGACCGGAGATGAAAACGAATCCCCGCGCGGGCGCATCGCGCTGATGCGCGCCCTCGCCCAAGGGGATTTGCCGCTGGATCAACGGCTGGAAAACCATCTCGCACAGTGCACCGCATGCGGCGCATGCGAGCGCGTCTGTCCGTCCTACGTGGGCTATGCTGAAATGCTCTACGCCACGCGCGCCGCCATTGCCACTCACTACCCGGAGTCAGCGGCGCGGCGCTGGGCACGTCGTCGTGTTGTTGACACACTCAGCCATGACCTCGGTCAGCGGGCATTGAGGATGCTGTTGCGTGTCTACCAATCGAGTGGGCTGCAAGGGTTATTGCGCAAAAGCCGGCTGTTGACACACCTGCGCCTGGCGCGTTGGGATGATCTGCTGCCACCCTCCTCATCCGACCACAGCACGTACACGCAAACCACACCGCAGACCACGCCGACGCGTGGCAAGGTGGCGCTGTTCACTGGATGTGTGGCGTCCGTGGTGGACAGCACTACCCTGCGCGCGAGTGTCCGTGTCCTGCAACGCCTGGGCTATGAAGTGGTCGTGCCGAAAAACCAAGCCTGTTGTGGCGCCCTGCCGCTGCACACCGGTGACATCGGCCAGGCCAGCGCCCTGATGCGTCGCAATCTGCTGGCCTTCGACGATCCCGCCGTCGAGGCCATCATCGGCGTGGCCAGTGGATGCACGGCACTCCTGACGCAATACCCGCAACACCTGGCGGCGGAACCCAAGGCAACGGAGTTTTCCCGCCGGGTGATCGACATCAATCGCTTCCTGGTCGAGACCGATTGGCCGCAAGGCCTGCACCTCAGACCCCTGGCCAAAACCATCGCGGTACATGAACCCTGCAGCCTGCGTAACGTGCTGCGCGGACAGGAGCATCCCTACACCTTGCTGCGCCGCATTCCCCAGGCGCAGGTTGTGGCCCTGGCGGAAAATCAGTTTTGCTGCGGCGGTGCCGGGGCCTACATGCTCACGCAGCCGGTCATGGCCAATCAGCTGCGCGACGATAAACTCGCGCACCTGCAACACCTAGCACCGGATCTTTTGGCCACAAGCAATGTGGGTTGCGCCCTGCATGTGAGTGCCGGCATGCGCGCCCGGGGCATGGGGGCAGAGGTCGTGCATCCCGTTACGCTCATCGCGCGCCAACTGCCCGATTAATCGCCGACACGCTCACACTGCCGGCCCCTTGCGGCGGGTGCGCGCGGTGGGGTATGTTCCTGTCATGTCAGCACGCCAATTCAACGCTATAGATCGCCTCATCGCCGGCCTCGACCAGGCCCTGCATACCGTCTTTGGGCCGCCGCCCGCCATGGAACGCGCCAATCCAGCCTCCGCCTGCGAGGCCAACGATCTCAACCCCGAGCAAACTGAACTTGCAGCACGACTCATGCGCGTCAACCATGCGGGCGAGGTCGCGGCCCAGGCCTTGTATCAGGGGCAGGCGCTGACGGCACGACTGCCGCGGGTGCGGGAAAAAATGCAGCAAGCGGCGCGGGAGGAGAACGACCATCTCGCCTGGACCGCCGAACGCATCGCGGAGTTGGGCGGCCATACCAGTTGGTTGAATACGGTATGGTACAGCAAGTCCTTCGCCATCGGCGCCCTCGCCGGCCTGGCGGGGGATAAATGGAGCCTCGGCTTCGTCGCTGAAACCGAGCATCAAGTGGTTAAACACCTGGACGAGCACCTCGACCGGCTGGCTTCCTGCGACGACAAGAGTCGCGCCATACTGCAGCAGATGCGTATCGACGAGGCACAGCACGCCACCACCGCCATGGAGGCCGGGGCAGCCACGCTGCCCGCGCCGCTCAAACACCTCATGGGATTGACCTCTAAAGTCATGACGCGCACGGCGTTCTGGGTGTAAGCAACGACCAAACACAGCTGTGCTCAAAACCCAGGGTCCCTTCTCCCTCTGCCCCCTTCGGGGAGGCAAAACCCGCACGGAGAAGGGCAGGATGAGGGACCGGGACCGACGATTCCCCCTCACCCTAACCCTCTCCCCCGTTGGGCCCCCTTCGGGGAGGCATAACCCGCACGGAGAGGGAACAATGGGGCGCCCTAGGCGGCTAACCATATGCTTCATTAATTGTGCCGCACGACACTAGCTGCTAAGTCAGACGGCGGATCCTGCCTGGCAACCTCTTTTTAGTAACTGCCCAGATTGCCGCGTATGCGCTTCTCGACATTGTGCACCCAGCGGTTATACGTGCCGTGGATCTCGCCCGATTTCTGGTCGTAATTCAAATCCTTGCTGTCCTTATAACTGATGCGCACGGTCTTGCTGTCGTACTTGATAGTCAGCACGGCTGTGTGTTCCATATCCTTACTATGTTTAACGTGGGTGGTCTCTAGCTCACCCGGGCCGGTGTCCTTGGTTTTGAAATCCAGACTGAACAAGGCCTTGTGTATAGCCTCTTTGACCTCGTTAATGCCCTTGCCCGCGGGCACCGGGATCGGGTCAGGTGTGTAGATCGGCTGGAGGCGACCGGCCTCAGCCGATGGACTGGCCATGAGCATGGCCGCGAGCGGGGCCAAAAACATAAGGCGGAAAATCTTTTGCAGCATGACAGTTCTCCTGATCAGGTTGATGAATAACAGAAATCACAACGGACCGCTGGACGATCGCACTCGGCGTCGGCGACACGGCCTGCTGGTATGGTACTAAAAATGCCGATTTCACCACAACCGTTGTTACTAACGTAGTAGTGTGGAAACCACTCGCCGCATCAGGCGCGCCTGAAGAAAGCCCGATACAGGCCCGGCAGATAAAATCCGCGCGACAACAAGCGCCAGGCCACCATGCGGGAGATGCGCCAACTATCGCAGTGACGATAGTGACTGGCCCGGGCACCGGGGCGATAGACCGCGGGAATTTCAACGGGCAGGCTGGCATAACCCAAACGCGCCGCCTCGATCAGCACCTCACTCTCGAAGACAAAACCGCGGCGCTTGTCGTGGCGCAGGGATAAGACACCCAGCAGGGTCGCGGGGTAGAGACGGAATCCGGATTGACTGTCCACCACCCGCTGACCACACGCCCAGGATATCCAGAAATTCGCAATACGGTTGGCAATGTAGCGGACGCGGGGAATGGCCGAGGCATCCTTGAGGCGCGCGCCGATGATGATGTGGCGCGGATGCCCGCGACCCGCCTCGATCAGCCGTGGAATATCCTCCGGCGCATGCTGACCGTCTCCGTCCAACGTGACGACGGCGGCGGCGCCCAATTGCAACGCGTGCTGCATGCCGCGCCACAGGCTGGCGGCCTTGCCTTGATTCTCGCCATGACGCAGCAACACCAGGGGGAGATCCTGCACCACCTTGGCCGTGTCATCCGTCGACCCGTCGTCCACCACGATGACGCAATCGGATATCTTCAGCACCCGCACCGCCAGATCGCGCAGCGTGGCGGCTTCGTTGTACGCCGGGATGACGATGGCATGCATGTTCACACTCACGTTGCCGATGACCCGTTGCCGGCGTTCAGGCCATGCCGCCGTTGATGGAAATCACCTGCGCGGAAATATACCCGGCCAGGTCCGACGCCAGGAAGCCCACCAGATGCGCCACCTCCTCGGCGCTGCCGGCGCGCT
>JAYUBZ010000320.1:0-4157 GCA_043740595.1 Gammaproteobacteria bacterium | reverse complement strand
CTGAACAAGTTGTCATTTCGAGCGCAGCGAGAAATCTGACATTGAGATGGTTCAGCGTCATCATGGTGTTACTGGATTTCTCCCTTCGGTCGAAATGACAGTGGGGACTTAATCAGGGCTTCCCTAGGTGCCTGTCCACTGATGATCGAGGGATAGGTGTGTAGGGTGGACATCGTCCACCACACGGGGCGTCGATAACTTCCGCTGGTGGGCGATGCCCACCCTACAAACCGCGTAACCTGGGCTTTGTTGGGTTACGCCCTTCGGGCTCTCGTGCCCTTTAGGGTAAACCCAAGCTACGATTCGTGGGGTGACGGCAGTGGGTTTCAGCCGGGTAGGTTATTGTCGATCTCGGCGCTGGGCAAGGGCCGGGTCCAGACCTGGATTTTTTGCCCGAGCTTCAGGATTTCGCCGACATCCAGGAGATTCCACTGGCGCAGTTGGTGCACATAGACTTTATACCGGCGGGCAATGCTCCACAGTGTGTCACCGGATCGTACCCGGTAGGTAACACGCACCTTTCCGTTCGGGCCCGCATCGATACGCTTGCGCGGTGCCGAGGGGATGGGGGCGGCGCTGGCCAGCTTGCTGTGGGAAACGGGGATCAACAGGTCCTGCCCGGGGCGCATGAGCGTGGTGTGCAGGCGGTTGGAGGTCTTGATCGCCTCGATGGTGACGCCATAACGCCGCGCGATCTGGCTGATGGTGTCGCCGCGCCGGACTTCATGGTGCAGCCACTGCACGCGTTCATCGTCCGGGAGAGTGCTCAGGCCAGCCAGGAGGGCGTCTTTCTTGTCGGCAGGAACCAGCAGCTGATGCGATCCATTGGGATCGGTGATCCAGCGGACATACTCCGGGTTGATCTGATACAGGTCCGACACGGGCATGTCGACGAGCTTGGCAACCACCCCGAGGTCGACCTGGGAGCCGATATCGATCTGGGTGAAATAGGGTTCATTGGGAATGGGACTGATTTTCAGGCCATACTTTTCCGGGTCGGTGATGATATTCACCATGGCCATGAGCTTCGGAATGTAATTCTTGGTCTCCCTCGGCAGTTTGAGGTACTGATAGGTGGTGGGCAGACCCTTGCGGCGGTTCTGCGCCATGAGCCGGGCAACTTTGCCCTCGCCGCAGTTGTAGGCCGCCAAGGCCAGTTGCCAGTCGCCGTTGAAATCCTTGTTGAGCTTTTCCAGGTAGTCCAGTGCCGCTTGGGTGGAGGCCATGACGTCACGCCGCCCGTCATACCACCAGTTGGCCTTCAGGCCGTACAGACGACCGGTGGAAGGAATGAACTGCCACAAGCCCACGGCCCGTGCCCGTGAGTAGGCGTGGGGCTGGTAGGCGCTTTCGATGGCGGGGAGGAGGGCGATCTCCATGGGCATGCCGCGTTTTTCCACCTCTTCCACGATGTAGTAGAGGTACAGCCGCGCCCGATTGACCATGTTCTC
Source organism: Gammaproteobacteria bacterium (assembly GCA_043740595.1). Lineage (GTDB taxonomy): Bacteria > Pseudomonadota > Gammaproteobacteria > Acidiferrobacterales > UBA6901 > JANNJF01. The sequence goes on along the minus strand of JAYUBZ010000320.1, from coordinate 2,706 downwards.
CATGTATTCCGGGTTGTTGGCGAACCATTGTTCATGCCGCTTTGTATAAGGGCTGTCGAGGGCGGGTAGGGTGTAACCCGCGCGGATACGCTCCCAGAGATCGCCGCTGTCTTCGGCGTCGGCCAAGGCGTTTTGCACGGGTTTTTCGCCGAGCACGCCGGTGGTTGCCGGCGAGGTAACGGCGTCCGCGGCGGCGAGGGTACCGGGGGTCTTGGCGTTGACTGGCGCGGGTTCGGCAGCGGCAGCGGTGGCGACTACGTGGGTATCTGGATCACCCGACACGTTCGTTGGTTGAGTGGCGGTGGTGTCTGTGGTGTCTGTGGTGTCTGGGGAGACGGTGGCGCAGCCCGCCGAGCACAAAAGCGCGGCAAGCAGGCTAAGTTTGAACAGGGCCTGGTGTGAAATAGTTGTTTTATTCATTTTCTTAATGGTAGGGGTCAGAGACGGAATCGTCAATCAAATTAATCAATACCTTCCTCTCGTCATTTAAAGCGATCCTTCCATCGGCGCAGGGCGGTAAACACCTCAAGGACCGTCTCCAGTCCCTGTTGGGCATGCCCCTCCACCACCGCGCGCACCGTCGGTTCGTGTGCCCGCAGGAAGGGATTGATGCGTTGTTCCAATCCAACAGTAGAAGGAATGGAGGGGGTCTGTGTCGCACGCAAGGCCAGGACGCGGGTGTGGTAGGCACGGGTATCGGCGTTCCCCGGTTCGACCGTCAGGGCAAAACGCAGGTTGGCGAGGGTGTATTCATGGGCGCAATAGACCTCGGTATCGGGGGGCAGGGCGGCCAGGCGCTGGAGTGAGGTGTGCATCTGGGCCGCCGTGCCCTCGAATAAGCGACCGCAGCCGGCGGAGAACAGAGTATCGCCGCAGAAGAGCTGGCCGTGACCATAATATGCAATATGGCCGTGGGTATGCCCCGGTGTTGCCAGCACTTGGAGGTGGATGCCCATGTCCGCAAGGTGGACAGTATCCCCGTCGTCCACGGGCCGGGTAATCGTAGTGATGTTCTCCCCGGCGGGTCCGTAGACCGGTACCGGGTAGTGGTGGAGGAGATCCGGCACGCCGCCCACGTGATCGGGGTGGTGGTGTGTGCAGAGTATGGCCGCGGGGATGAGTCGCTGTTCTTGCAGCATCGCCAGGACCGGCTCCGCGTCACCGGGGTCCACGATGGCGACGTGACGGGGATGCGGCGCGGACCGGCTGCGGAGCAACCAGATATAGTTGTCCTCGAATGCGCAGACGTGTAAAACAGAATTCATGAGCGCGAGTGTGAAACCATCAACCCACCGAGTCAAACCTTACCCGCATGTCCACCCCGCCGCCCACCCGTGACGAAGGCCAGCCCGCGCGTCTGCGCGCGTGGTTCGACCAACCCCTCGGCCGTTCCCTGCAGGCCTTGGAGGCCAACCGCCTGCGCGCCCTCTGGCCACAACTCTATGGTGCCGTGGCGATACAGCTGGGTCACATCGGCTGCATGGATTTCATGGATGCGTGTGTCGCCCCCAAGCGCTATGTCGTGGACTTGCCGTCGTTTGAAGCGCCGTCCCTGACCTCCGCGGTGTATGCGGCCGTGGACGCGTTGCCGTTTGATAGCCGCAGTGTTGATCTGGCGTTCTTGCCCCATACCCTGGAGTTTGCCGCTGACCCGCACCAGGTGCTGCGAGAGGTTCAGCGCGTGCTCGCGCCGCAGGGCTACGTGATTCTGTTTGGGTTTAATCCCTTAAGCCTTTGGGGATTGTGGCGGGTGGCGTTAAAGTACCGCGGGCAGATGCCGTGGTGTGGACACTTTATTCAACTCCTGCGGGTCAAGGACTGGCTCAAGTTGCTCGGTTTTGAACTGGTGCACGGCAAGATGCTTTATTATCGTCCGCCCCTGGGCAATGAGGCGTTCATGGATCGTCTGTATTTTCTGGATAAAATCGGCGATCGCTGGTGGCCGATGGCGGGGGCGGTGTATTTTGTGGTGGCGCAAAAACGCGTGGCGGCCATGACACCGCTGCGCCCGACGTGGCGCACCCGGTCTCTCGTGGCGGATGCGCTCGGGCAACCTGCGGGCAGGGTGGCACAACTTTCCAAGACTAAAGACAGGTAACCGAGGTCGATCGTGAGCACTGACAAAAATACGTCCGAGCAGGTTACCAAGGTGCAGGTGTACACCGATGGCGCCTGCCGTGGAAATCCAGGACCCGGTGGTTGGGGCGCGTTGCTGCGCTACAACGACACCGAAAAAGAACTCTACGGCGCAGAACGCGCCACCACCAACAATCGCATGGAACTCATGGCCGCCATCCAGGCCCTGGAATCCCTCAAGCGTCCCTGCGAGGTGTCGCTGACCACCGACTCCCAGTACGTACGCAAAGGCATCACCGAGTGGATCGACAACTGGAAGCGCCGCGGCTGGAAGACCGCGGACAAAAAACCGGTAAAGAATCAGGACCTGTGGCAGCGCCTGGAGCAGGCCACGCACAAACATAAGATCCACTGGAAGTGGATCAAGGGGCACAGCGGGCATGTGGAAAATGAACGCGCCGATGCCCTGGCCAACAAGGCCGTGGATGAGCTGCGCTAGCCGTGGGTAGATAGTAGGTGGGTAGGTTGGGGTGAGTGCAGCGAACCCCAACAAACAGAGCCTACCCGTTTATAATTTTCAAACTTTTGTAGAAGAAAACCCTTGAACCGCCAAGACGCCAAGGACGCCAA
>JAYUBZ010000319.1:0-5361 GCA_043740595.1 Gammaproteobacteria bacterium | reverse complement strand
GCCCAATGAGATCGTCCGGCGCGAACCGGTATGGAGCGGCCGGTTGCGCGTGCTGCACTGGACATTGGCCCTCACTACCCTATTGCTGTTGGCGAGCGGGTGGATACTGTCGGCGGACTATACGCCGCTGATGGCCAACCTCCGGAGTCTCCATATCAGCGCCGGCATCCTGCTAAGCCTGGCCCTGGCAGCGCGGCTCGCCCTGCTGGTGTGGGGACACGCTGCGGAACATGCGCGGGATTTCCGCACGACCCTGCGCGCCATGCTCGACACGCTACGCTTCTATATCACCGCCGGCCGCGCGCCGGCGGCGGCGTATTACGCGCATAATCCGCTGTGGGCCCCCTTGTATCTTCTGTTGTTTGCCGCCCTGGCCCTGCAGGCCGTGAGCGGGCTGACCTGGTCGTATGGCGGCACGGCGGACCCGGAGTACACCCTGGCCCTGCCGTGGTTGTTAGGCTGGACACTGCCGGAGTGGCACCACGCGGGCTACCGCGTCATCGGTGTCTTCACCCTCGCCCATGTACTTGCCGTCGGCTGGCACGACTGGAAAGGCACGGGGGCGGAAATATCCGCCATGTTCAACGGTCACAAAATCTTCATCATCCGCAGGGCGTCCGACGTGCTGCCAGTGGCGTGGAAAAAGACCCCGGGCCCAACCAACACCCGGGACGATTAAGCACGCAAACGGGACACCGCACCGGGGTTGCAACACAGCGTAAAACCGTCTAGTTTACCCCCACTCACCCATCGGCCGATGCATACCGTTACCTCCATCCTCACGCCACACATGAACCGATCACTCGTTCTCATCACCCCCCTGCTGCTTGTGCTGAGCGGCTGCGCCAGCTTGTTGAACTCGACCACTGGCCGGCTCGCTAGCGGTCTTTCCACGGCCATGCTCAACGAAAACGACCTCGACACGGTGCGCGACGGGGCGCCGGCCTATCTGCTGCTGGTGGACGGGTTGATCGAAGGCGATCCCAAAAACGAAAACCTGCTGATGACCGGGGCGCGCCTGTACAGCGCCTATGCCTCGGTCTTCGTCACCGACACGGAACGCGCACAGCGCATGACAGACAGGGCGCGCGATTATGGTGCCCGTGCCCTGTGCCAGCGGGATAGTGCGGTCTGCCAGGCCCGCTCCAAATCCTACGACGACTTCGTCGCCGCCCTCAATGGCCTGTCGCGCGATGCAGTGCCGGCGCTGTATACCTACGCCACCACCTGGGCCGGCTGGATACAGGTCCACGGCAGCGACTGGGCCGCCATCGCCGACCTGCCCAAGGTCGAGGCCGCCATGCGCCGGGTGGTGGTGCTGGACGAATCGTACGATCGCGGTGGCGCCCATTTGTATCTAGGCGTACTCAACAGCCTGCGGCCACCGGCCCTCGGCGGCAAACCCGCAGAGGGCCAGGCGCATTTCCTGCGCGCCATCGAATTATCCGGCGGACGCAATCTCATGGCCAAGGTACAATACGCCGAGAAATACGCGCGCCTGGTGTTCGACCGACCCCTGCATGACCGCCTGCTGCACGAGGTGATCGCCGCCGACGCTACCGAACCCGGATTTACGCTGATCAACACCCTGGCCAAACAACAGGCGAAGAAGTTGCTCGCCAGTGCTAACGACTATTTCTAGGAACCACCGATGCCACGATACTCACGCATAACAATAACAACCGCCCTGTTCCTGGCACTGCTGTCTATCACGCGCGCGCAGGCACAGGATATTAAAATCGCCACCATCGCGCCGGACGGCACCGCCTGGATGCAGGAAATGCGCAACGGCGCGGCTGAAATAGCCCGGCGCACCGCGGGACGCGTGAACTTCAAGTTCTACCCCGGCGGCGCCATGGGTAACGACAAGGACGTACTGCGCAAAATCCGCGCCGGCCAACTCCAGGGCGGCGCGATCACCGGTGGCGGACTGGCGGAGGTTTATCCCGACGATCAGATCTACAGTCTGCCCTTTATGTTCCACTCGTATGACGAGATGGACTATGTGCGCGGCAAAATGGATGGCCTCATTACTCAAGGCATGGAACAGCACGGCTATATCAGCTTCGGCCTGGCCGAGGGAGGTTTCGCCTATCTGATGTCGAGCAACCCGATACGCACTGTCGACGATTTGAAAAAAGAAAAGGTATGGATACCGGAGGGCGACAAGATCAGCCGCAATATTTTCGAGGCCCTGGGTATTTCACCCATCCCACTTCCCCTGACCGACGTGCTTACCGGCCTGCAAACCGGACTGATCACCACCGTCGGCGCCTCGCCCACCGGCGCCATCGCGCTGCAGTGGCACACCAAGATCAAATATGTCACTGACACTCCGCTGATGTACTTCTATGGAGCCATGGTGGTGGACAAGCGCGCTTTCGCCAAATTGAGCCAGGCCGATCAGGCCGTGGTACGTAGCGTGATGCAAGGCGTATTCGACAAACTCAACCGGCAAATCCGCCAGGACAATGTAAAGGCGGGGGATGCGCTGCGCCAACAAGGTGTGCAATTCGTTCAATTGCCGCCTGGTGAACTGGAAAAACTGCGCCAGATCGCGGACCAGTCCAATTCCAAACTCGCCACACAGGGAATCTTCAGTCAGGATGCACTCAAGATACTGGAAAGCCACCTGCAGAGTTATCGCAATAGACCGGCCAAGACCAGTGTTCGAACCGGGCCATGACACAGGCCGCGCGCGCGCACCTTGCCCGAGTGCTGCATTTTATCGCCCGGCTCGAGGACGGTTTGCTGGTCGGTTTGCTGGCGCTGATGATCGCGCTGGCCGCCGCACAGATACTGCTGCGCAACCTGCTCAACATCGGATTCGCCGGTAGCGATCAATTACTGCGCCTGCTGGTATTGTGGATCGGCCTGCTGGGCGCGATCGCCGCCAGCCGCGACGACAAGCAGATAAAATTTGACGTGTTGTCGCGTCATCTGCCAACTGCGGTGCGCCTCGCGGTGCGCTGCGGCATCGATTTATTTACGGCCGGCGTGTCTGCCACCGTCGCCTGGAACGCGGGGCGTTTTGTGCATTCCGAATACGCCGCCGGCAGCGTGGCCTTCGTAAGTGTGCCCGCCTGGCTCGCTGAACTGATCCTGCCTCTGGCGTTCGGGCTCATCGCCTTGCGCTATCTGCTGTTTTTCACTTCACACCTCAAACTGTTTGTGCAACAGGCCAGGGCGACATGATCGTCGCGGGCCTGCTGCTGCTCGCGTTGGTGTTGCTGGGGGCGCCACTGTTTGCCATTATCGCTTGCGTGGCCTTGCTCGGATTCCGGCACAATGAAGTGGACTTATCGGCGGTGGCGATCGAAATCTACCGTGTGGCGGAAATGCCGGTACTGATTGCGATACCTTTATTCACTTTTGCCGGATACCTGCTGGGCGAAAGCCAGGCGCCACGGCGCTTGGTCCGGATGACCGACGCGCTCCTCGGCTGGATGCCGGGCGGATTGGCGGTGGTGGCGCTGTTGACCAGCGCCCTGTTCACCGCCTTTACCGGCGCCTCGGGGGTTACCATTGTTGCCCTTGGCACCCTGCTGTATCCGGCCCTGCGCAGGGCCGGATATCGCGAACCATTCAGCCTCGGTCTGGTCACCGTCTCCGGCGGTCTTGGTTTGTTGTTCGCGCCGTCGTTACCGCTGATCCTCTATGGCGTTGTCGCCCAACAATTGAACGTGGGACGCCACGTGACCATCAACGACATGTTCCTCGCGGGTATACTTCCCGGTCTGCTGATGGTGGGGCTGCTGTCCGGTTGGGGCCTGTGGGAAAACCGCGCCGCCCGCTTGCCGCTGACAGCGTTCTCCTGGCAGCGCCTGATCGATGCCATGCGCGAGTCCGTCTGGGAGATCCCTTTGCCGCTGCTGATATTAGGCGGCATCTATAGCGGCACTTTTGCAGTATCCGAGGCTGCTGCGGTGACGGCGATGTATGTTCTGGTGATAGAAGTATTCGTGAACCGTGAAATCCGTCTCGCGCAACTAGCGCATATCATGCGCGAGTCCATGGTCATGGTCGGCGGGATATTGTTGATCCTGGGAGTCTCACTGGCATCGACCAACTTTCTGATCGACGCGGAAATACCGGCGAAACTGTTTGGCTTTATCAAGGCGCACATCGACAATAAATACGTATTTCTGATATTACTGAACTTTTTTCTGCTGGGCGTCGCGATGATGTTGGATATCTTCTCGGCCCTCATCATCATGGTGCCGCTATTGTTGCCCATTGCCATCGGTTACGGCGTCGACCCGGTGCATCTCGGTATCATTTTCCTCGCAAATATGGAGATCGGCTATTTCACGCCGCCGTTGGGCCTAAATCTGTTCATCGCAAGCATCCGCTTTAATAAACCTGTTTTGGAAATCTTCCGCTCCACTTTGCCATTTTTCTTCCTCCTGCTGCTGGGAGTGCTCATCATCACTTACTGGCCGGCGCTTTCCCTCGGCCTGTTGCACCGCTGAGCCCTGGTACTGGGCACGGCGTTCGTCGATACTAACGCACCCCACCACTCAAGTCCGTCAGCATGCCAGCCCCCGTCGAGCCGCAACCGCGCCATGTGCACCACAGCACATGGCGCTTTATGCTGATCATCGCGCTCCTGTCGACCCTCGCGCCCTTCAGCATCGACACCTATCTACCGTCGTTCCCGGACATCACCGGTGCGCTACACGCCGATGCGTTGCAGATGCAGCAGACCCTGAGTATCTATCTGCTCGCCTTCGGCCTCATGATGCTGGCGCACGGTCCGTTGTCCGACGCCTGTGGCCGTAAACCGGTGATCATCGGGGCGCTGCTCGCCTATATCGCCACCTCCATCGGTTGCGCGCTGGCACAAAATATCGAATGGCTGATCATCATGCGCGCCGGCCAAGGCCTGGCCGCCGGCGCCGGACTGGTCATCGGGCGCGCCATGATCCGCGACGTGTACGCCGGTGCGCCGGCGCAAAAGCTCATGTCCAATGTGACCATGACCTTCGCCATCGCGCCGGCCATTGCACCCATCATCGGCGGCTGGCTGCACCAGTGGTGGGGCTGGCGTTCGGTATTCTGGTTTCTCGCGGTCATCAGTTGCGGCATCCTGTATCTCGCGTGGGCGCACCTGCCCGAGACGCTGCCCGCGGCAGGGCGCCAGCCGGTGCACCCGCGACCGCTGGCGCGCGCCTACGCCCAGGTAGTACGCAATCGTCGCTTCATGCGTCTGGTCGCAGTGCTCACGCTGAACTTCGCCGGCATGTTTTTGTATATCGCCTCGGTACCGGCGCTGTTGTTTGGCGTGCTGCATTTTTCCCCCGGCGATTTCGGCTGGTTCTTCGTGCCGGTGGTGTCCGGTATCATGCTGGGGGCGTTTCT
>JAYUBZ010000318.1:0-3784 GCA_043740595.1 Gammaproteobacteria bacterium | reverse complement strand
GCGCAGTTGATCGGTATGGGCCTTGATCACCTCCATGCGCTCCGCCGCCATGGCCTCCACCAGTTCGTTGACCCGCGGCCGGCTGTCAAACTGTTCGTGCACGTAGTCAAATAATTCCAGCACGAAGGCCAACAACCGTTCACTGGCAGTAATGCCCGGCCGCTGTATGACGTCACGCAGACGCTGCTCTTTCTCCCCCAGACACTGGAAGGCCAAGGCCACGCCGATGTCCTGCTTACTGGCAAAAAACCGGTAGAGATTGGCGGCGGACATCTGGCAGTCACCGGCGATCTCCGCCATGGTGGTTTTGCCAAAACCGTATTGAGAAAAGCGAGCAAACGCCGCCTGCAGGATTTCTTCCCGCATCTGTTCCGGCGACTTGGCGTTGCGGGCACCACTCATTAAGTTGCTTTCTCGTGGCTGGGTGGATCTGATCCGTCTTTATAGGTCCACGAATGTGAATTGTCAACAGAATATTTAGTACACATAATTTATAAATTAGTAAGGGGACGTAGTGCTGCGGCCCTCAGTTAGACACTGGGCACACGGACGTGCCCAGTGTCTCGATCTCACAGCGTCTGCTTAGCCCCGGTCCTGCGGCGGAGAATCGCCGCACTGACGCTAAGCTTAAGTCCCACCCCCGCTATCGGGGGCTTCTTGCCATCGCTTTGCTTTCCCTTGTTCGACAACGACGAAACAATCCCCGTGGGCGGTGGCCCATGCGGGTGTGCCAGAGAGTCGGAGATTGCCACAGTCGCAAAGAATGCGGCCTTGCAATAATAACGATAAAGTTTCGTGGATCACCCAGAGGGCACACGAGCACAGCGTATCCACGAAGACCTTACCGTTCTTGCAGGCGCCGAAGTGGATTCGGCGCTGTCGTGCCCTCTGGGTACACGTGCCCTCTGGGTACACGTGCCCTCTGGGTATAAATCCACCCAATCAAACTTCCCGCTAGATTATGCAATGCCATCCGCGTGCGGGAACCCGAGGGCCTATTCCTGAGAGGTCAGTGACTGTCAGGCACCACCCCCACCTGCGGCCACTGCGCCAGTCCGGTCTCGCGCGCATGGGACTCGAAGCCTTTGTTATGCCAGAAGAAGGCACCGGGCATAGTGGTCGGGATCACCAGCACGTAGAACAGCGCCCGGCCCACGATCGCCAGGGCCGTGATCGCCAACGCCGTCAGCGCCCAAGCACCCAAGACCCATCCACCCGCAAGGCCGCTGAAGGCCAGGACCGCCACCGTCAGGGCGCTCAAGGCCAGACCGACGTTGCGCATCCGATAAGTCTTTCCATAAGTGGTGGTCTGACGATAGTGAGAGGCGGCCCCTTCCCCACCTTTGTGTTTGAGATCGCGTGCGTGCAGGGCCAGGCCAATGCCTTCGAGCAACAGCCCGGCGATAATGGGCCAGGCCAATGCCTGCAGCAACGGGACGTAGGGCAGCTGCATCAACAACAACACCAAGGCCGACACCAGTCCCGCCACCAACCCGCCGAGGGTCAACATGCTGCCGTAAAAGCTCGTGAGCACCTGCCAGTGATTCCAGAAGGGTCGCGCCGGGATGCGGTAGATGGCCTGCATAAAATACAAGGCCACGGGACCCGCCAACACCGAACCCCAACCACAGGCGGCGGTGGCGACACTCACCAGGCCCGCCGGCAACCAAACGAACAGCGATGGAAACGCCGTGAGCCCGGTATAGCCCGCGAGCAAGGTATAAAACACGGCAATACCCGCCACCTCACGACTCACGGGGGAGTAACGCAGATTGTAGAAGGCACGGTAGAAACGATGGGGCTTGCCCAAATGCATCGTGGACAAGGCCAGGGCAACCGTCTCCGCCCCCAACAAGCCAAACAACAGGGCTGAATGTATCCACCCGTTATGCGCCGCGGTCAGCACCGGCAGGTGTAATTGCGCCCCCAGGAACAAGACCAGGAAGGCGCCAATCACCATTTGTGACGCCAGGGTGAACACCACCAGGGGATCCTCACGGGATCGTAGCTGGTACAGATTCCATTCGCGTTTCTCGTTGTGGGTGCGCACCTTGGTCTTGTACTGGCCATCGCCGTGGGCATCGCGCTCGTAGCGCAGGGGCATGGCGTCGGGGCGCGTCAACTCCCGCGGCAGGGTGCGGGTTTGCTGAAAACGGATATTCGGATGGGTGATGCCCGGGTCGGGAAAACCGGGAATGACCGTCTCCAGCTGATCGCGCTTGTCCGGTCGCGTCTCGATGATGCCGAAGTCGAGCGCCCCGGCAAGACAGGCCGCGACGCACGCCGGCTTGAGACCCACTTCCAAACGATCGACGCACATATTGCATTTCTGCACATGCCCCGCCACCGGGTCCAGCTGCGGCGCGTTGTACGGACACACCCAGGTGCAGTAGCCACAACCGAAACAGATGTCCGGGTCCTGCAACACCGCGCCGTATTCGGCGAACTTGGTATAGGCACGCGTCGGACAACCCTTGAGACACACCGGGTCGTCGCAGTGATTGCACGCCATGGACAGATTCAACCGCTGGTAATCCGGCCAGGTGCCGCCCTCGACGTAGCCGACGGAACGAAACGCCAGGTGCGCCGGCAGATCGTTCTTCTCGCTGCACGCGGATTCGCACGCGTGACAGGCGATGCAATTGTCGGCGTTGAAATAAAAACCGTGCTGCTTGTGCCGGTTGGGGTTGGTGGCGGCGGTGGCCTGGCCGTTGATCTGCAAGACCTGCATCGCCAGGGCGCTGCCTTCATCCACCAGGGTGATGCGCTTGCCGTAACGGTTGTTCTCCGGCGCCGCCACGTCCGGAATGACAGCGTAGTTGGGTGGGTCGTTACGTTCTTTCAGCATGATGTCGGCCTATTCTAAATTGTCTTTTGTTAAAATGAGAGACATCTGTCATGCCTGTTTTGTAGGGTGGGCATCGCCCACCAGCGGTGATGATCGACGCCGCGTGTGGTGGGCGATGCCCACCCTACAACTACCACGGCCACGGCCAGGCGACATTGCGATAGTGCAGGTTTTAATATGCCCGCGCCGCGCGGTTGCGCACCGCCGCGGCCCCGGCATCCGCCACCGGCTCGATGCGCACGGCATTTTGTTTGAACGCCGGCTGGCGCGAATGCGGGTCGAGCAGCCCGAGGGTCAGGCGGTTGACGCATTCGTGAAAGTGAAACGGAATGAAAACCATGTTGGGCGGCACCCGTTGGGTCAGCTGCACCATCACCGTGGCGTCACCGCGACGCGACACCAGACGCGCATAGCCCATGTGGGGGATGCCGAGTTCGCGCGCGGCGTCCGGGTTCATTTCCATATACGGCGTCGGGCTGAACTTGTTGAGGTTGCCGATCTTGCCGGTGCGTGTGCGCGTGTGGAAATGCTCCACCACCCGCCCGCTGTTGAGCCAGAAGGGGTACTCGCTGTCGGGCCGTTCGTTGTTGTCGACAAAGGGCAGGGGGATCAGTTTCGCGCGGCCGTCCGCATGCTGAAAGGCGCCGTCGGTGTAGAGGCGCGGCGAACCGCTCGAAGCCCCCTCGGTACACGGCCACTGGATGCCGCGCTGCTGCTCCAGGCGTTCGTAGGTCATGCCGGAGTAATCCAGCATGCGGCCGCGGGACAACTGACGCAACTCCTCGAACACCTCCTCGGCACTGTCCGGAAAGCGTATTTTTTGTCCCTGCGGAAAACGCTTGGCCATCTGATTGAAGATCCACAGATCCGGTTTGGATTCGGCGTAGGGCTTGAGCACGTTGCGGATGAGGTTGACCCGGCGCTCGGTGTTGGTGA